>JAESQI010000268.1 GCA_016765255.1 Robiginitomaculum sp.
GTTGGTTTGTTGTAGATTACCCTAGGGCACCTTCTAAAACTGCCGCCTAGAGGTGAGCTAAAATAGCAATGCGAGGGTGACGAGCAATAAAGATGACCTAAACCAAAGTTGACATAAAAGATATAATTCGCTTACTGTCACCGTAATTTACACCGTAATTTAAAGTGTTTTGTGAGGGCCGTATTCACGTGGGGCATCACGCCATTGAAGGCCGCGTTTGAGCACGTGGATAATGCCGCTGATCACCCGTAAATCATCAACACGTGGCACGCCTTGAGGTAAGGGAAAATAAGGCTCAATACTTGCCAAATGTGAATCCTTAAAACTAATAGGTCCTGAGCCTAGCTCAGTATCTCTTTGATCGCACGGTGAGCCTGTGTAATGGCAGCACCGGTGTCTGCCTGCGCGCCCGCGTCTGAATTGGCAATATGGATATTGCCAAATGGCTGACGACCAATCACCCAAGGCTTCGCGCTTTCAGTCGGCCAATCAGGTTCCCATAGGAAACTAGCGTTATAAGCATACCCATGTGGCCAGCGGTTAACCGTAATGGCACTAATGTCTTTGTCGGCATCAAATCCAGTACTGCCCAATGCTTGATTGAGCTGGGTCTTAACATGGTTTTCGAATGTCTCAAATGATGTGGATAAAATACGATTTCGCCCGACGCGCCATTGATCCGAACCTTGTACATCTGGAACCCAAGGAACATGGCACATATGTAAAACCATAGGGTCATTTGGGTTTTTTGGGCCTTTATAATCACCAATTGAAACTGGATATTCCAGTTCAACTTGTTTGAAAAAACCGCCCGTATAAAAAACAAAATCCGTTTTCAATTCTACGAAGGCCTTCCAATTTGGCACCAATACTTTTGTATAAACAAGCGGGATTTTTACCCCGTATGCAAGGCCTTCTTTTTGGCTCTCGGACATTTCAGTACATAAGTACGGAATGGCCATATTATAACATGCCAACACGCATTTTTTCGCGCTAACTTTATAGGGTTTACCCTTGTTCACATAAGTAATACTTACGGATTTTTGATCAGCTGAATTAACCACATGCACGGCTGTACTGTTGAGTCTGATATTAAGACTGCGCCCTTTTTTGTCCAATTGGCTGTAATTAAGCCGCGCCGTTACAGAATCTTCCATAGTGGAGCCAGGCAGGGCTTCGGGAATAAGTGCGCGCACAATCAACCGTGCTACAGAGGCATTACCGTCCGGGAAATGAAATATATACGGTTCGTCATTACGGTAAGTAGTGCGCTTTAATGTGTGCTTCACACCTGGCATGCCGCCGTCATAAGACTGAATCTGTGTTGTCGGAATTTCATCTATACCAATACACCAAAAACTCATTCCCCAGCGTTTATAAATATTGATAACGGCTTCGTCGACTTTGCAATAATCGCGCAGGAAAGTTTCGTAGCTAGTTTTTTCCAGAATGGCGTACTTTTCGTCAAATGTTTTACCGGGCATATAGTCAACTTCTTCGGAGTGCACACGGATAAAATCTTGTTTTGCCTGCTCGCTCAACGGACACTCAGACGCAAACTCGGCCCATGTTTTTTTACCGTAGCCAGTGACCAATTTATCTTCTCCAAAAGTCTCTTTGTCAAAGAAAACTGCCTTACCTAAATCGTGCGAGGTGTAAAGTTCTTGGTCATAATACTTATAAAATCTTTCCGTCTTAATGCCTATATCTTTGATCAGGCCGATGGCTTCTGGGGTATAATGAGAAGGCGTATCGATTGATTCCGTACCCCCGTAACCGATACGGGTTTCGCCGTTTATTTCAAACTCATTACGCTTTGCATGGCCGCCAAAATCATCATGATTATCAAGGATCAGAATGCGGGCATTTGGATTTTCTTTCTTGTAAAAATACGCTGCCGATAGCCCGCTGATCCCGCCACCGACCACGACCAAATCATAATCCTCACTGGATGCCGAGGTCTTCCATTCTTTCCCGGTTACTTTTGCATGCATGGTTTCCCATGATCCATCATGACTGCCGCGTAAGCCGGTTTTTTCGGGAGGGTAATAATCTGTGCCCAAAGCAAATTCATAAGGTGTTGGTGCACACGCATTTAACAGAGGCGCTAAAGCCACTGCCCCGATGGCTATCTGGCTACCGTTTAAGAAATCCCGCCGCGACATTTTCTGTGCTACTTTCTTTTTCATTATTATCTCCGTTTTTCAATTACGCTTTTTAATATACTTTTTCACTAAAGCAGAAATATGCCGAGTAGAATGAGGACGCAGGCAAGAGGGGTTAGATATTTCATAGAAAAAGACCAAAGTTTATAGCCTAAATCCGTTTCCTTATACCCAAATTGGGTCAGCAATATTTTGCGTGACAAAGTCCAGCCTAAAAACAAAGATATAAGCAATACATTCAGTGGCAGAAGAATGGTTGCGACAAGAAAGTCCAGTGTTTGGAATATGTTTTTATCTTTCAAAATAGATATGAACCCTAGAGGTCTTTCATCTTGTAAAATATTAAAAGAAAGCGCGGCAAGCGTACTTAAAAACCAGCAAAAGAGGGAAACAATAATAATCGCCTTTTTACGCGAATATCCCTTATTTTCAAATACGGACACAATGGGTGCGATTAAGCTTAGGCCTGTTGTGAATGCTGCGAAAAACAACAAAACAAAGAACAAAACGCCAATAATAATGCCGCCGGTCATTTGCCCAAAAACCACAGGTAGGGATACAAAAATAAGCCCTGCCCCCTCACTCGGCGTGAGGCCATATTGAAAAACGATCGGGAAAATAGTCAATCCCGCAAGCAGCGCCACAAACGTATCTGCGCCCGCAATGATGCCAGCCGTTTTTGCGATATTAATTTTTTCAGGAAGGTACGCCCCATATGTCATCAATGCACCCGACCCAATCGCCAGTGAGAACAATGCTTGGCCAAGAGCTGCAATAATAACTTCAGATGTGATTTTGGAAAAATCCGGGAAAAACAAAAACTCTACCGCTTTGCCAACATCGCCCGTAACCATGGCGTAAATCGACATAAATATCAAAATAGCAAATAATGCTGGCATTATAATTTTTACACTTGTTTCCAGTCCGCGTTTCAAACCTAGCCCAACAACAACACCGACAGCAATTAAGAAGCCCGTATTAAGTAACAACATATAGCCCCATGAATTTTGCAGAACGGAAAAATACTCGGTCGAATCTGCGCCTGATATGTTGTTAAAATTCCCCATCAACATTTTAATTGTATAATCCATCACCCAGCCGGTCACGACCGCATAAAACCCCATTGTTACAAGGGGCAGGCTTACGCTAAACCAACCAATGCTTCGCCAGAACGGGCTGTGACCATCAGACGTTAATATCTTCATGGTTTCAACAGGGCTTTTGCGTCCATGACGGCCAAGGGCCAATTCACCCATTATCAAAGGGATCCCCAAAATGATAACAAAGGCGATATATATGAGAACAAAGGCGCCGCCCCCTGATTGTCCGGCAAGGTAGGGAAACCGCCAAATATTACCAAGTCCAACAGCCGCGCCGACAGCAGCAATAATAAAAGTATATTCAGACGACCAACGTTGCCCGCTTCCTTTTGGCTGTTTCATGATTTTACTTCCCCTAATTTTATTTGCCCATTCTTCTTGCGAAAATATTTGATAATATTTGTTATTATTCCAATAACGCGCCAGCTTCGGTTAAAATTAAATCCATAGTTTCAAGGATCATATTGATATCGATTTCTTGAATGGTCAGAGGCGGGCGTACTTTCAACACATTGTTTTTGGGCCCTTCTGTACCGATTAAAATACGGTGTTCGTACATCCGGTTTTTAATATATTCAGCAATGCGGCCACTCGGTTCGCGCGTCAGGCTGTCTTTGACAATATCCACACCAATAAACAGCCCAAAGCCGCGCACATCGCCAACAATATCATGCTTTGCCTGCAGCGCCCGTAAACCGTCCAGAAGTATGTCGCCCATACGTTTAGCATTTTGCATCAAATTTTCATCGTCGACAATATCCAAAACCTCTTTGCCAATCAGGCATGATAAGGTTGATCCGCCAAATGTAGAAAAGAACTCAGGCCCCTGCGCAAAACTATTGGCAATCTCTCTGGTTGTTACCAAGACACCAATCGGATGCCCATTGCCGATGGGCTTGCCCAGCACAACAATGTCGGGCACAACTTTTTGCTGTTCAAATCCGAAATAATAATCGCCGAGCCGCCCTAACCCTGTCTGAACTTCGTCGGCTATACATACCCCCCCTGCTGCGCGAATACGCTTGTAGACATCCTTAAGGTAACCGTCCGGCGGAATAATTTGCCCGCCGACACTTGGGAAGGTTTCAGCGATAAAGCCCGCCAGCTTTCCGCCCCGCGCTTCAATCGCGATAAGAACATCATCAATGAGAGCCGCGTATTTTTGAGCGCAATCTGGATCATCCTCGCGAAATTGGCCACGGTATGTATCTGCAACATCAACAAGATGTACCCAGTCCACTTTACCGGGGCCACCCTCAGCGTTAAATTTATAAGCAGAAATATCAATCGCGCCCGTGGTGTTGCCGTGATAGCCGTGGTCGGGAACAATCATATCCTTGCCGCCCGTATGGGCGCGAGATAGGCGTAAGGCTAGCTCATTGGCTTCGGTACCAGAGTTGACAAAGAAACAGACCGACAAGGATTTAGGCAGCTTGGATAATATTTTTTCCGCAAAGGCGTTTTGTGCAGGATGCAAATACCGTGTATTTGTGTTGATCAGTTTTAACTGCTCGCTTGCAACGGCTTGGATGCGCGGATGGCTATGCCCGACATGGGGCACATTATTATAGCTATCCAGAAAGGGCCGCCCCCATTCATCAAAAAGATAGTGCTTCCAGCCGCGCAAAAACATTGCGGGCTCATCATAACTCAAGGAAAGGTTTGCGGAAAAATCCGATTTTCTTTTTTTTAAAATATCAGCCCTTACGGGGGGCGTATAAGTGGTTTTAGAATTTGGCAAATTAAGCAAAGCAGCAGGATTAGGAAATATTTCCCGCCATAAATAAAAGTCGTCGGGATCAGCAGCGCCTGGCCAGTCCTGTTCTATCCCGCCGAGCGTTAAGGCCATCTGCAAATGTAAGTGCGGGCTCCAGCCACCGTTTTGGTTCGAAGTGCCGATATTAGCTATTTTTTGCCCAAATTTAAGTTGGCCGCCTATATTTAAATGCTGAAAAGATGCCGGGTCGAGATGACCGTATAGCGTAAAAAACGTATGCCCCTCTGGCGTTTCGTGTTGCAGGATCACAACACCCCCATAATCCAAATTGCCAGCGCGCGTTTCAACACTAATAACCTTTGCTTGCAACGGCGCACAAACATCTGTTCCGGCCTGTATGAAAACATCAATGCCCAAATGAATGGTTCGACGATTGCCTGCTTTCCAGTCGCTTTGAAAAAATGCGGCGTCCGTATAAACCAACCGTGGTTCTCCGTAATAACCAAGAGACGGGCTTTCACTCGTGCTGCCAAATAGCGTCGCTTCGTATTTTTGGATTGCATTCGGGTTAAGCGGTATGCTGGTTTCAACCGACGCGTTAATCATGGGTGCATTCGTCATATCTTGACCCAAAATTGGGGAAAAATGCCCGCGCTGCTGATCAATCCAGTCCAGCGTAGATTTTGCTGTGTCTGTTAGTGGCAACCCGCACACCACACGTAAGCGAGCGTTGATCAGGTCTTTTAGGAAGGGCAACTGCATGTTTTCATCTTCCAAAAAACCCCATGCAGGTTTTTGTGAAATAAGAATATAGGGATCAGCAGGGTTGTCTTTTGACATCAGTGTGGAATTCACAACGCTGACCGCTAACCGCATTCTAAGCAATGGCCAAATCATGTCAATTTCACTGGCCGTTAAAGGGTTTTCGGCGTGATAACCTGATATGAGTGCTGTCAGTGCTTTAATAGGATTGTTATGCCCGAGCACGATATAAGCACACGCAATAGTAAGGTCACATATACGCGGCCCAAAGCACATATCTCCAAGATCAATGATACCGCTCAATTTTGGCGCAGAATATAGCCCCCCATTTGCGAGTATATTATAATCATTAATATCATTGTGAATTGCCTGTTTGGGCAGTTGATCAAGCACGGGTTTAATCGCCCTGTAATCTGTGATAATTTCATCAAGTATAGCGTGGCGGGTCGGATCTTCAACAACACTAACATTTTCGGCAATCCAAAGCGCTTCGCACAAATCCCATTTAAATTGGCGTTCTAGTTTTGGATGTTGGAATGATTTCAGGGCAATGTCTATTTGCCCAACGGCTTGTCCGATTTGGCAGATCAAGTCATCCGATTTTCTAACAAAATCTGCATATACTTTGCCGTCAAGCTCCTCCAGAACCCATACAATTCGGTCATGCCCTTCTTGGTCAGGAATTATGGAATAGTTTTGCCCAGCTAGCGTTTTAAGGATTTCTGGTACGGGAACACTTGGCGCATATTCGCGAATATGCATAATGGCACGGCACTGCATATCAACAAATGAAGCAATGCAATTCGGACGCATGACTTTGACAATACAATTCGTCGAACCTCGCCCCAAAAAATTTAGGTCGTACTCACCGCCAAGTTTGGACAAAGTGATATCAATGCCCCAGGCCGCTCCAACTACCTTCTGCCAATATGTGTTCATACATTATTTCCACGTAGAAGGTAAAATGCCACCAAAAATCAAACCTATTAGTTCACGGTACAAAATACGTGAATAGTCAACAATTAAATAATACATTTAATGAAGGTATAAGGTATCTACAAATCCAGGGGCACTTCAAAATCTAGGGGCACATCATTAAGGCCCAAATATAGGTGCAATTATTCCTATATTTCATTGCGCACTGAAAAAGGTTTTTACTCTCTATAAACCATAGTGTTACAGTGATTTTTAATCCGCTATTGCTAGTGTAAACTCTTATAGTTTTGTGAGAATTAAGATATGCGGCGAACATTTAGGGTTGATAACGCGGATGATTTATCCAGTGCCACATGGGATGACCTTCATGGTTTGCGGGCAAATCAAGAAGCTTATAAAAGTGGTTTTCTTGACCCTGACTTTGCCCGCCTTATTGCCAAAGTTCGTCGGGATGTCTCCATCACGTTTGCAGAGGATAAAAGCGGCCTATTAGCTTACTGGCCTATGCATATAGGCATGGGAAAATGGGCCCGAGCAGTCGGTTTCCCATTTGCCGACCAAAACGGCCCGATTGTACGGTCTGGAGAAACAATTGATATTCCAGAGTATTTACATTGCTCAAACATAGCAGGGTTTAAGACATCAGGGTTAATTCTTGAGGATCAAGCCCGTATAAGTCCAATTATAATAGAGCATACAAATGTGACGAATTTAGAGATGGGACTTGGCCCATTCATTGAAGAACAAACGAGCCTTTACCCTAAGTTTTTCAAAAAAATTGCGCGCTTGGGTCGAAAGCTAGAAAAAGAGCATTCTGAAGCCGTATTTACTTTTGACGATAAGTGCGGGGAAACATTTCACCAACTTATTGCAATGAAACGAGAACAATATGCCCGTACAAAATTGCATGATGTTCTTAGACCAATTTGGGTAAATAAAATGCTAGACATGCTTAGACACGGCGAATGTGAAAATATCAACACCATATTATCTACACTTCGTGTTGATGGGAGGTTAGTCGCCGCAGAATTTAACATGCAAAGCGGCGATTTATTACATGGATGGCTCACGGCTTATAATCCAAAATTTAGTAAATATTCCCCAGGTCTGCTCTTAACTCAGCATATTATTAAAGCCATGCCGCAATATGGCTTTACTCTTTATGACTCGGGTTCTGGTAATTCTCATTATAAAAAATACTTTACCAATCAGCTCACCCCATTAGGGAAAGGGCCTATCTTTGCCAAAACGAAAGTTATCAATCCAATTGGGATTATGGGAGCAAGTTGGTCATTTATAGAAGCGAATAGCCCGTCTAGCATTGCCAATAATATGGGACGAATACGCAGGCGTTCTGATCAAATTATAGGAACGGAAACAATGTTTAAACAACGTGTTAGGGGCTTTTCAAAAGCAGCATTGCCGTTTCTTTAAAAGGACATGAAATGAGTAAGCATACAGTTTTAATTATTGGTGACGCGAGAATGGCATTTCCTGTTGTGCGCGCCCTCTCCAAGGCAGGTCATACGGTTCATGCGGGCGTGTCTATGTATAGCAATTATATGGAATGGTCGCGTTATGTTGATGCTTCATTTTACCATGCGCCGTTAGAGCCTGGTAATGATGAGCCCTTCGAGCCTATTCGTGACTGGCTTTTGGCGCATCCCGAGATTGATTCTATTCAACCTGTCAATGAAGCCAGCATACGGTTTGTCACGCGACATCGAGATTTTTTAGAAAGCCAAGCGAAAATTATTTTACCAAACCGTGACATCATTAAAACGGCGGTTGATAAAACCAATATGTTTGATCTGTGCACACGCCTTAATGGCCCGATTGCGCAGTATAAAAAAATTACCAATATGGAAGAAACGCTTGCTGCCATAAAAGAAATAGGATTTCCATTTATCCTTAAACCTTCAATTGTTGATGCTTATATTTTTGACCGCAAAGCCCTTATTTTACAAAATGAAGAAGATTTTAAGGCGCAATTTCCACATTGGCCTAAAGTCCACCCCGAACTCCTTATACAAAAATATTTAGAAGGCCCACGGCATAGTGTGATCTATTCTGCCAAAGAGGGGAAGCTTTTAGGAGCTGTCGAAATTTGCGCTGCCCGCACCCATGAAAACGACGGAACTGGGTATACGACTTACGGTATTACCGTAAAACCCAACCCTATCATCAAAGCATCTGTTGAGGCCTTTGTAAAAGAGATGAATTATTCATTTACAGGGTGCTTACAATACATTGTTGAACCAAATACTGGTGAAGTGACTTTCATGGAGATTAACCCCCGTGTGAGTTTGGCGCGCATTGCGGAATGTGCGGGCCTGACCCATAGTATATGGGGTTTAAAGATCGCCCATAATGAACCCGTAACGCCCCTAGACGATCCGTGGGCTCTAAATATTGGTGTCGAATATACGTGGACAAAGGGCGAATTGACAATGCTTGCCAGTCTTCTGAAAACTCGCAAAATCGGCATTAAGGAATTTTCAAAACGTTTGGTTCGTGCTGCCTGGGACGCATGTCGGTGCCACCACGCTATTTTTGATCCATTAGATCCACTGCCCGCAATCGGCGTATATGCCAACAAATTTATTGCACCTATTCGAGAAAAACGCAGACAGGAAAACACGAGCCATCACCATA
>JAESQI010000269.1 GCA_016765255.1 Robiginitomaculum sp.
AGATATCTATGTGGATGAGCGCACAGTAGACGTTCACGTAGGCCGTCTCAGAAAAGCTCTCAACAAGGGCGACAAAAAAGACCTAATCCGTACTATAAGAAGCGCAGGTTACGCCCTTGATAAGGAGACATAGGCGTTATTTTAACTTGCGTTGTTCGCTTTTGCACACCAGTGGACATTGGTGACAATGTGCTACGCAAAACTCGACCTCAGATTATAGATTACTTTCGATAGCTTGAATAGCGTTTACAATGACTTCAACAAGGGGTGAAAAAATACTTGTTCCATATCTAGAGCTCTTTTAATGTTAACAGCACTCACATTGCGCCTTAGTTATTCGAGCATACCGCTCAAGGTATAACTCTATGAGGGTTTCATTTTTATGGTATGTACAATTCAGCCGTTTTGCAAATTTTGCAGCCGGGTGCAAGGAACTGTCGCTATTTCAAAATTCGGTAAACGCTTGCGCGGCTAATATTTTGCTCTGGACTTGTCACGATTTAGTATCCACTTTTTAGGTCTAAACCTCCCGTCTTTCAGACGGGTAGCTTTAGCAGAAATTGCAAGTTTATGACAGAAGACCTCCTAAATATGAAACCGGCTTGCCGGTAAAGTTTCATATTTAGGAGGTCTTCTGTCATGCAATACCAAAAAGGTAAACATTGCGTTTTTATCACCGTTATCACATTATATGGTCAACAAAGTATCGCTATAAGGTTTTGCGGGGGGGATTGCCCTGCGCATTCGTGAAATTATTCGTCAAGTTTGCGCTGAAAATGGTGTCGAGATTATTAAGGGTATCATTTCGAAAGATCACATTCATATGTTTGTGTCTGTGCCGCCAAAGCTCTCTATTAGTGGTGATCTTTGTAGGCCAAAATTTATCCACAGATAAATAAAACACCTAAACCACGCTATAGCGTGCTTCCAAATTGCTTCCAACTCGAAAATACGGGTTTTCAACGCGTGGGTGAAAATATCGTAAGCTATTGATTTTATTGATCAAAACTGGAGCGGGCGATGAGATTCGAACTCACGACCCCAACCTTGGCAAGGTTGTGCTCTACCACTGAGCTACGCCCGCTCATAGACGTTGTGTGCAAACCGTCTATATTTGGCCTGCAAGCAGGGGTATATGACAAACTCTACAGGGGACTGCAAGCTTTATTCCTACATAGTGTCGATTTTTTGCACACATAAATATGATGGGCTGGAAATATAGCGTGATTAGGTTTATGAAGCGCCTTGGCTTTGAAACCTTAAGGATATTTTTGTGACAACATCAAATAAAATAGCAATACGGGCCGATTTATTTGCCCACCTTGACGCCCATAGTATTGTTCATAAAACCCATGAACATAAAGCCGTCTTTACGGTTGAGGAAAGCCACGCAATTAAAGATCATCTCCCTGGGGGGCATACTAAGAATTTATTTTCAAAAAGTAAGGACGGGTGTTTGTTTCTGCTGTGCGCTTTAGGTGAGACGAAAATTCCTATTAATCATCTCCACAAACGCCTTGGGTGCAAGCGCTTGTCCTTTGGGAAACCAGAATTGCTTCAAGACGTGCTTGGTATAAAGCCTGGTTCAGTCTGCCTATTTTCGCTCTTAAATGACAATGGCGGGCGCGTCGAGCTCATACTCGACCAAGCATTGATGGGGTTTGATCTGGTCAATTTTCACCCTTTGGAAAATACGGCAACAACGGCTATTTCCAGTGCTGATATGGTGAAATTTTCTAAAAGCACGGGCCATGAGCCTGTGATCATAGATTTTGCCAAATTGTCAGCATAATTATGAAGTCTAGGGATTGCAATTTATCAACAGCGTGCCATTTATAAGATACCAAGGAGAACAATATGCCAAATATAGATGAAGACAACGAATATATCATTGACGGAACAGATGCTGATTTTATGAAGCAGGTTGTTGAACCGTCGGCGAGCATACCTGTAATTGTTGATTTTTGGGCGCCTTGGTGTGGGCCGTGTAAAACTTTAAAACCAATGCTCGAAAAACTCGTGGCTGCTGAAGGCGGCAAAGTAAAATTGGTCAAGGTCAATACGGACGAGCAACAAGGCATTGCAGGACAATTGCGTGTTCGCTCTATTCCAGCGGTGTTTGCGTTTAAAGACGGTAAACCAGTGGACGGCTTTGTCGGCGCGCAACCAGAGAGCAAATTAGCAGAATTTATCGAAACACAAAAAGCCAAATTTGAAACGGCCTAAACCTGTTAAGACGGGACGATTATGAACACTGAAAACGGCGGCGTGACCGATATTATTAAAGACAGCGACGAAGCCAATTTTATGGCTGACGTAATCGAGGCATCCAAAATTACGCCTGTGATTGTGGATTTTTGGGCCCCGTGGTGCGGGCCGTGCAAAACCCTTATGCCAGTACTTGAGCGGGTTGTAGCCGCTGAGGGCGGCGCCGTGAAATTGGTAAAAATCAACATAGATGATAACCAGCAAATTGCTTCTCAAATGCGGGTGCAATCCGTGCCTGCGGTCTTTGCTTTTGTCGATGGCCAGCCTGTAGACGGATTTATGGGCGCGCAACCAGAATCTGAGCTCAAAAAATTCGTGGGCAAATTAACGGGTGCTACTGATATTGTGGCGGAAGCGGATAAACTTGTCGCCCGCGCCAAAGATAGCCTTGCGGCTGGAGACGCAGGTGGGGCCGCGCAAGATTATGCCACGGCTTTGCAAATGAACCCCGACTGTGCGCCTGCTCTTGCTGGTCTTGCCCGTGTGTCTTTGGATAGTGGCGATGAGGAGGGTGCTAGAGGTTTGCTCGCGCAAATGCCGCCTAGTATGGAAAATCACCCTGATATTGTCAGTATACAAACCAGTCTGTCATTAACCGAAACTGCGCCTGAGACAGAAACAGAGCCTGTGGATTTTGCAGGGATGGAGTCTCAAGTCAAAGCCAATCCTTATGATTTGGACGCACGGTTGGAACTCGCGAAAGCCTATGCAGGCAGTGGCAACAATCAAGCAGCAGTTGATCATTTACTCGCCAGTATTGAAAAAAACCGTGCTCACGACGACGAGGCCGCCCGAAAGTTTTTACTAACGATTTTTATAGCTGAAGGTGTGGAATCCGAGGTTTCAATACAGGGACGCAAACGATTGTCTTCCATTTTGTTTGCATAAAGGGTATATGAGGCAATCATGAGCGCACACCTTAAAGCATTAGCGAAACGCACGAACCCAAAAACGCTACCTCTCTTTCCCGTGGGCGGAACGGTGTTGTTGCCTGGATGTGATTTGCCTTTGAATGTATTTGAGCCAAGATATCTTAACATGGTTGATGACGCCCTTAAAGCCGATAGGCTGATCGGCATGGTACAGCCTAATGTGCAAGGAGAGCCTGATAAAGGCCTCAACCAAATTGGCGGGCTGGGGCGGATAATGCAATTTGCCGAGAGCGATGATGGCCGGTATATGATGGTGCTCAAGGGCCTTAAGAGATTTAAAATTTTATCAATTCTTAAGGGTGACACACCTTATGAGCGGGCTAATATTTGCTTTGAAGAATTCGAAAATGACATTGATGTCCATATTGGCGATTCAAGCCCTGAAGCTTTTTCAACCCATAAGTCCGAACGTAGCGCCTTAACCATGGCGATGAAATCTTACGCTCAAACATTGGGGGTAAGACTGGATTGGAACGCGCTGAAAGAAATTCCGTTGGCGCGCCTTGTCGACCAAGCCGCAATGATTAGCCCATTTGGGCCGGAGGATAAACAATCTCTTTTAGAGGCTAAAACACATGCCGACCGGCGTCGTTTATTGATCGGTTTGATGCATTTGCATTCAGACACAGGCCTGTATGCGGATACGGACATTGAAGATAATAATGGGCCTGTATTGCAATAGAAATCACATGTACGGAAAGAATGGCAATGGCTGGCAAGACAAATAAAGTAAAATCAAATGATGTGCAGATTGATCCTCGGTTACTCGAAATCTTGATTTGTCCAGTGAGCGGTGGCCCATTACAATATGACAGGGCGGCGGGTGAACTGATCTCGAAAAAAGCAAAATTGGCTTATGCCATTCGCGATGGTGTCCCCATTATGCTAGCAGACGAAGCACGGGTGATAAATTAATTTAGATATTGTGCTATGACGTCTTTGCTCCAACCAACAGTAATCTTGTCACTCCGTTCTATTACAGGGCGTTTAATTAAAGTTGGATGGGTGGCCATCAGGGCGATAGCTTTGGATTGGTCGACATTGTCTTTATCTCGTGAGTTTAAGTTTCGCCACGTTGTTGATCTTGTGTTGAGGAGTATTTTCCAGTCTGTTGTGTTTACCCATTCTAATAATTTGTCTGCGTCTATCCCGTTGGTGCGCACGTCAATCACATCAAATTCAACCCCCGCCATCCGTAACACTTTTTGAGCTTTGCGGCAGGTGTCACAGGTTTTAAGGCCGTAAAATTTCATGCCGCGTTCCCGTAGCTCTCTCCGCGCAATAGGGGCGGAAGATCACCAATTTGCCCAGAGGCTTCTTTCATAAAGAACTTGCGCAGTGGCGGTAATTTATCAACGACGCTAAGACCAATGCGACGGGTATGCTTGAGCGGGCCGATATTGTTAGAAAACAAGCGGTTAAATACATCGCACGCATGGGTGAGGGCGGTGTTATCAAATTTACGCCAATGCTCAAACAAGGCTAAATTTATATCAGCCCCCAGATCACGCCCTTCGGACCTAGCGCGCACTAAAATGTCTGCCAGAGCGGCGGCGTCCCGCAGCCCCATATTAAACCCTTGCCCTGCAATCGGGTGAATGGCGTGGGCGGCGTCGCCTATAATAATAAGGCGCTCCCCTATATAAGTTTTAGCGTGTTGGAAGGAAAACGGGTAACACCAACGCGGCGCAATGGGCCATACTTTCCCTAAAAAACCTCCATACCGTCGGGAGAGTTCTGCGGCGAATTGTTCGTCGTCGAGTGCCATAGCTGCGTCTGCGGCCCGAGGCGTTTCCGTCCAGACAATACTGGCACGATTGCCCGTCAGCGGTAGAATAGCAAAGGGGCCCGCAGGCAAGAAAAGTTCGTGGGCAATGCCGCCGTGTGGCAATTCATGCTCGACCGTTGTGACAATGGCTTTTTGCTGGCAGGGCCAAGTGGTGACGCCAATTCCTGCAAGCTTACGAATGAAAGAATTTCGTCCGTCTGCTGCGATCAGCAAGGAGGCGCTTAAGATTTTTCCGTCTGCAAAGCTTATTGTCGTTTTGGCTTTGCTTGCGAGAAAGCTTTTGACACGGGCAGGGGCGATCCAAGTGATGTTTTTTTGGGCCTTAGTTTGCGTATGGAGCGCGTGACGCATGCGGCGATTTTCCACCATATATCCCAAAGGTTCGCCGTCATTGGTCTCCGCGATTTGTGCGCTGTCAAAAAATAAATTTAAAGGTGAAGGCGGTTGACCTGTTTGCCCGTCACTCACCAGAATTTTGTTGATCGGGCCTGCATGTGTATCGCCATTTTCTTCTAATGCATCCGCCACACCAAGGGCGCGCATCATACGAAAGCTGGCCGTGGCAATCGCAGACGCCCGCCCGTCATGGTTGTCCGCGAGATGATCGGATGGTTTGGCAATATCAATGACGCCGATTTTAAATCCAGCTTGCGCGCACGCCAACGCCGCCGTGAGGCCAACAAGCCCGCCGCCAACAATGAGCACATCAAAATCTAATTTAGTTTTCATGCCATAAGTGTAGCCTGTTTTGGGGCGGCGTCCATATTTGTTTTGCCTATACATTCGGTCTTTAAACGTGGTGCAGACGTTCAATTAAGATTATTACAAAGACTTCACGATATTATGATTTGTTCATAAACTGTATTTGTGCCTTGATGTCTTTGAATATTTCTGAAAATTGGGGTTACCGTCTTAAAAGGATATATTATGACCAATCCAACTGCTCTTCTCATTCCGTCGCTAATGGGCGCAACGCTATTGTTTGCAGGCTGTGCAACGGCGCCAACGCGCCCTATCGTTGATGAGGCTCCATCTGCACAACTTGACGCCGATTTTAGTGCGTGTGCAGCATTAGCGCAAAACCATGTTTCTAATGACGCGCCCGTTAAAAACGCGGCGGTCTCTACGGCTCTCATTGGCGCGGCGGCTGGTGGTATTGAGGATGCATGGGACGGCGCCATTGTCGGCGCTCTGCTCGGCGGATTATTTGGCACCATAACAGGTAAGGCCGAACAAGGTAATATAACCAGCTTCCAACGTGACCAAATCGTCCGTAATTGCATGTCAGGTCGAGGCCATCGCGTTATTGGTTAATCCCAGATATTCACATTAAAGTATACGACACCCTATCATGGACAAACCCTCATTAAATAAATGTGTTCATGTGTCGTCATTTGGCATATATTAGGCTATTGAATGGTCATTACGACTAGGATGTGAGCTTGAATGACCTCGATTACCCGCAAAAATGGACATGATCAGAATATGCCAGATAGGGCACCTGATGCGTTTTGGCAGCCACGCCGTGCATCAACTCTTAGTATAGCACGCAGACATTCTGCATTTATCAAAGTCTTGCGCCGTATATTATTAAGCTGCGCCTTAGGCGTCGTAGGTCTGCTTGCTTGGTATTTTACCACAACGCCTAAGTCTCTCACCCCAGTTGCAAATGCCGATATTACTGTAAAAATGGTCAATCCGATTTATAAGGGTCGCACGAGCGACGGACTTAGCTACCGAATTTCGGCTAAAGACGCGGTGCGCTATTTTAATGAACCTGATGAAGTAAAATTGGCAAAGCCGATTTTGAACTTTCTAAGACATGATACGGCTCAAGAAAGTGTAGTTTACGCAAATGTAGGTCTGTACGATAATAAAGAACATATTTTGGAATTGCGCGATAATGTGTATTTGAATACGGATGACGGGTATAAATGCACAACAAACCATAGTCGGATATTTATTAAGGGAAAACGTATTGAAGGTGACACTGCGATAGATTGTGTTGGCAGTTTTGGTAAATCGTTTGGCAACGCTTACGAAATAAGCGATGATTATCAGGCATTCGTTTTTAAAGACGGTATGACGGCCCATCTTGTTTCCGCGCAAAGTGAAGAGGAATTACGTGGCCCTGCATCACCAACAGATGTTAAAAATTCTCTCAATACACGCAAAAGCTTTGGCACTCAGGATCCTGTAGATATTATTGCCAACCGTGCCCTCTATAAAGGGGCGAAAATAAGTTTGACTGGCAATGTCATTGTACATCAGGATAATGTCAGTATTTCCGCTAACCGTATGGAACTATATAGAGAAAAGCAGGGTAAAACGGAAAGTGGTGACAATCTGTACGGAGATGTTAAACGGATTGAAGCCATTGGAAGCTTTAAATATTCAAATGCCACAAGCACAGTTTCAGGTGATAAAGGGGTGTATGAACGGAATAAAAACATCATTACGGTCACTGGAAATGTTACCTATTCACAGGTTAAGGGCAATTCGGTAAGTGGATGCAAACTTGTCTATGATTTAACCACAAACCGCGCTAAGTTTGATGGGAGTTGCCGCAACAAGAAAAACAAAACAGGGCGGGTGGTTATTAAAACGGGGCAATAATTGTCTTAAACCCGAAAGTATAAGTTGGGAAAAGGAAAACGAATGAAAATTCATAAACTGGTTATGAGATCAGCTATATTGCTAACGGGGATATTCATATTTTCTGTACCTGCTTTCGCACAATTTGTACCTGGTAGTAATGCATCCACGACCATTTCAGCTGACAATGCAGATTACCGTGGAGATGTGACTATTCTTACAGGTCAGGTTGATGTGCGGCAGGAAGATGTACGCATTCTTGCCGATAAAATGTCGGTTTATGGGGCCAGCACAGACGGACTTACCCAAAATGCATTTACCCGTATTGTTGCTGAAGGTAACTTCTATTATCTCACATCTGAGCAAGAAGTGCGCGGCGATAAAGGTGTATATTCAAAACAAGACAATACATTCGTCATCACTGGTAATGTTGTTTTAAAACAAAAAGACGGTAATATTATCTCGGGTGATACATTGTATTATAATCTTACGACGCGCCATGCTCGGGTGGTTGGGAGTTGCGAAGGACGCCGTTGTGGATCAAATGGGCGTGTGAACATTCTTATCAAGAACACAAAAAATCAATCGGCGAGCTAATTTCAATATGACGGGTATGCTTTCAAGTCTCCCGCAAGATGGTTTAGCCGCCATAAATATTGGAAAATCCTATAAAGGCCGCGCTGTTGTGAGAGGGATTACTGTGTCCGTAAAGCGCGGTGAAATTGTTGCGCTCATGGGGCCAAATGGCGCTGGGAAAACCACCAGTTTTTACATGATCATGGGATTGATACAGGCTGATAGCGGTAATATTTTACTTGACGGGCAAGACATAACCGATTTACCCATGTATCAACGTGCTAGACTTGGTGTCGGCTACCTCCCACAGGAAGAAAGTATTTTTAGGGGGTTAAGCGTTGAGCAAAATATTCGCGCTATTGTTGAGTTAACAGCCAAAAACAAACATGAATGTGATGACAATGTTGCCGCTTTGCTAGATGAACTCAATATCGCCCATATTGCAAAAAGTCCAGCTCTGGCTCTATCGGGCGGGGAGCGTCGACGTGTGGAAATTGCTAGGTCTTTGGCATCGCGTCCTTCCTTTATTTTACTGGATGAGCCGTTTACGGGTATTGACCCTATAGCAATTGCTGACATTTCAAATTTAATTCGTTACCTTAAAAAACGGGGTATTGGGATTTTGATAACCGATCACCGCGTGCGCGAAACCTTGGATATTGTTGATCGGGCGTCCATTATGTTTCAAGGCGAAATTTTGTTTGAAGGCAGTCCACAAGAAATTCGTGCCAACAAAGATGTGCGCCGTGTTTATCTGGGTGATAATTACCCTTAATATGGAAACTTCTTTTTAAGAGATATGTGCTAGACCAACGCAATGAAAGTTTTGGCGGAAGCCTAGAGGTATAGAAGGTTCTTTATGGCATTGTCGCCGCAAATCCATTTGAAGCAAGGCCAGCAATTGGCAATGACGCCGCAATTGCAGCAGGCGATCAAATTATTGCAGCTTTCCAATATCGAACTCGCTGCCTTTGTCGAAGAACAAGTAGAGGGAAACCCTTTGCTCGAACACGGGACGGGTACGGATAATCGGCGCGCTGAGGATACAAATAAGGTTGACGCTGATACAGCATTGCCCGAGCTTAACTTATCTACACCGAACCAAGAAGCGGTAGACGCCATTGACGCGCCACAAGCAGCATTAGAGGCGGACGCAACGGCAGCAGACCTGGCACCGTCTGCACCTTCGGTTGGCGGGGAAATAGATTGGTCTAAATCTGGGTCAGGTGGTTCATTTAATGGCAATGCAGACTATGATGCGAGTGCCAACACAGCCCAAGAAATTACATTGCGCGAACATCTAAATGCCCAGCTTACGCTTGAAATTTACGACGAAAAAACGAGGCTCATTGGATCATATCTCATAGATAATGTTGACGAGAATGGTTACCTTCAGGGTGATTTGCAGGCTATTTCTGACCGCTTAGGCGTGTCTCTGAAACGTGTGGAGGTGGTGCTCGCGAAAATCCAAGGATTTGAGCCGACAGGAGTTTTGGCCCGAAATTTAAAGGAATGTTTGAGCTTGCAGTTAGAAGAACGCGGAGAACTGAATACTCATATGCAGGGTTTGCTGGATAATTTGCAAATGCTTGCTGCGCAAGCTTTGCCGCAATTGGCAAAGCTGTGTAATCTCAGCCCAATAGGTTTAAAGTCATATATTGAGAGGTTGCGTATGCTCGCCCCAAAGCCTGGCCTTGCCTTTGGCACTGATACGGCGGCGATTGTGGAGCCGGATGTATTTGTCAGGGAACAATCCAATGGCAGTTGGGCCGTTGAGCTCAATAGTGAAACCTTGCCTAGAGTGTTGATAAATGCGCGGTATTTTGCCGAAGTTTGCAGCAGTACAAAAGATCAAAAGGTGCAGACCTATATGAGTGACTGCCAGCAAAATGCGTCATGGTTGGTTAAAAGCTTAGATCAAAGAGCGCGGACAATCCTAAAAGTTTCCAGCGAAATTGTTAAGCAGCAAGATGGGTTTTTTGCCTACGGTGTTGATCATATGCGCCCACTGAATTTACGAACGGTCGCGGACGCTATTGAAATGCATGAAAGCACGGTTAGCCGGGTCACATCGAATAAATACATGTCGACACCACGCGGCGTATTTGAGCTTAAATATTTTTTCACATCGTCAATTGCGTCTTTAGACGGTAGTGAGGCACTAAGCGCTGAGGCTGTCAGGCATAAAATTAAAATTCACATTTCCGAAGAAAGAGACGCCAAATCCGTATTGTCAGATGATAAAATAGTTGATCTATTGCGGGCACAAGACATAGACATTGCGCGGCGTACCGTGGCGAAATACCGTGAAAACCTTGGCATACAGTCATCGGTTCAGCGCCGCAGAGTGTTTAAGAACCAAGCCTAGCCTAAAATAACCGTATTTTATCCCAAAAAAAATTATTTTTTCTCTGCATGTTTAATGTTGAATATGGTAGTGTGAGTCTAGGCTAACAAAAAGGAGCTTCCCCCTATGCAAATTCAAATCGTGTCCAAAGGAATTGATGTTTCACCTGCGTTAAGTGCGCGTTTAAGCGGACGACTTGAAGATATGATGGATAAATATATTCATAGGGAAGGAGAAGCGAATGTTTCTATTTCTAAGGAAGGGGCTGGTTTTCATACGGTTATTTCCCTGCACTTGCCGTCTGGTGCTAATATGCAGGCCAATGGGTCGGCGTCTGATGCGTACGCGGCAACGGACGAGGCTTTAGAGCATTTGGAAAAACGTCTGCGCCGCTATAAACGGCGTTTAAAAGATCACCAGCAAGAATCAAAGGCTGAAGCCCTCGCCATGTATATTTTGCAAAACCCTGTTATTGGGGAGGACGAAGACGAAGATACAAACTTACCTTCCGAGCCGCTTGTGATTGCAGAAAAAAAGACGGAAATGCGCACAATGACAGTGAGCATGGCATCTTTAGAACTTGGTTTAACGGATGCCAGTGCGGTTATTTTTAAAAATGCGGCCCACGGCGGGTTGAACGTTGTTTTCAGACGCAGTGATGGCAATATAGGGTGGATTGACCCGCAGCGATAAGCACTGTAAAGAGCGCCACTTAAGTTAGTTATAGGCACAAAAAAACAGATGAAAACAGATTCTCTTTTTATGCAAGGTTGTGTGAGTGTTGGCCTGAATGTGGTTAGCAAAAAGCAACTCTTGCAGGAAATGGCTGAAATGGCAGTTTCGTGCGGTGCGTGTGCGCCGTCCACGGCAAAAGCTCGCGATGTTGTGGCTGCCGTTATGGAGCGTGAACGTCTTGGCAGTACGGGCGTTGGCTACGGCGTGGCTATACCTCATGCGCGTATTGAAGGGTTAACATGTGTACGGGCTGTATTTGCCCGCCTAGAAAGTCCAATAGAATATGAAGCTATTGACGACCGTCCGGTTGATTTGGTGGTTTTATTGCTCGCCCCCATTGATGCAGGCGCCGAGCATTTAAAAGCCTTGGCAAAAGTATCGAGATTATTACGCCGTGAGGATATGCGGGCAAAGTTACGCTCTGCACCAAGCGTTGAGAGCTTACATGTTTTGTTGACAGAAACTCGGTCTGCGAATGCGGCTTAATCGGCTAGGGAATATCAATATTCTATACTTATAGCTAACCCACAATAGAATGATTCATATTTTTGAGTTGTGTTTTGAT
>JAESQI010000270.1 GCA_016765255.1 Robiginitomaculum sp.
AACGGCGAGCAACATATGTGCCCCGCCTTGTAAATCAAGGCCGAGGTTTAAAGTTTGGCTCGGCATGAATGATGGTAATTTTTCGCGTACGTCTTTGGGCAAAGCATTGGGGAGCGCAAAGAGGAAGCCTATAAATAGGGCCGCCATTATAAAGAATATTTTAGATTTTGAAAAATGCAGCATAGCATTCCTTTATGTGCAAAGCCCGTATAGTTAGGTTACTTCTTGCCCTTATCATTGGCGGCAGGAGCAGTTTTGTTCCGCACATCAGCGAGCATTGAGGCCACAACTTTGACTTTATTGCCAGAGCCAAGATCAATGGTCAGTTCGCCGTCATCAACTTTGGTCACTTTGCCAATAAGGCCACCAGTGGTCACAACAGTGTCGCCGCGTGTTACTGCGGCAAGCATGGCTTTATGATCTTTCAAGCGTTTGTTTTGCGGGCGAATGAGCAGAAAATAAAACACAAGCCCGATCAGCATAAACGGTAACATGGAGGTAATCAGATTAGGGGCTGGAGTCGTTTGCACTTGCGCGATAAAATTCAACATAGGTTTTCCCAAAACTAAAAGCGGTTAGGGCTTAACCCCAAGGCTAGAATGATAATTGTTTGAGATGTATATAAGCGCAAACCACAGATTTGCAATGCGCAATTTCCACGAATAACCGTGATTATTTAACGCAAGCAGATGCGGGTAATTCAAGGATTTGCCCAGGGTGAATGGCTTTGGTGAGAGCAATCCCGTTATGGGCGGCCATTTCCTCTGCACTGACGCAATATTGACGGCCAATGGAATACAATGAATCGCTTGGCAGAACCGCGTAATTACGAGTAATTTCCACAGAACTTGGCACGGGCATAACAACGCGCACATAGTCTTTTTGTTTGACAATTGAAGACGTTGCAATCAGTTCGCACTGGCTTGCAGGCAATGAAAGCTTTTGGCCTAACCTGATATTGGCATCAGTTAAATTATTCAAATTTTGAATATCGGCGACACTTATACAGCGTTTGCGCGAAAATTGGTACAATGTGTCCCCTTCTGCAATCACATGAATTCCTGCATCGTTGTTTAAGTCTTGGCGATCAACAAGTGTTACCACAGGTACTATCAGTGTGGGTATTTTCCCTGCGTTTTGGTAAGTAATGAGCAACCTGTTTTCTGTTGGTATCTCGGCAGGCGCATTCACAAACAGTTCAATTTTACTCGGGAGTTTTTGCGGGGCTGGTTCAATCACTTCTTCTATACCAGACACACCAACTTGCGCGTCCACATAGGCATTATAGGCGCGAATTTTACGGATTTCTTCTTGCAGGGCGATATCTTCGGCAGAATTGGCAATTATGATCTGTCTTTGGCTCGGAATGGCTTCATTCACGATTGTGGTGGT
This sequence comes from Robiginitomaculum sp., assembly GCA_016765255.1. Lineage (GTDB taxonomy): Bacteria > Pseudomonadota > Alphaproteobacteria > Caulobacterales > Maricaulaceae > Robiginitomaculum_A. The sequence continues at coordinate 1,393 of JAESQI010000270.1, forward strand.
TTGTGCCATTGCTGGCAAAGTGGCCAGAATACTCAACATTGATCCGGATACAATAAAGGTCTTTAACATGGTGTCCTCCCATTTCGCATACTGCGCTTGATTGCGAATCAATATCGCGCTTCATAGTTAATAAAATGCTAAATAATGGCGGATTTGCCACAAAGCGCCGTTTAGAGTGCTTTGGATTTTCCGGGCTCTAAGGCAGGGATTTTCATGGGCATTATGGTTTTTTCTTGGATTTTTCCATTTTTGCGCATCGCAATACTCAACTGCCCGTCAACAACTGCAATTAAACGTCCGCCGTCCGTCAATTGATCCAAGAGTGCAGAGGGGAACATGCGTACAGACGCGCTGATCAAAATTCTGTCAAATGGGGCTTGCCCGCGCCAGCCAAACCGACCATCCCCGTGCCGCAAAACCGTATTATTGACGAGAGCTTTCATATGACACTCCGCGTCTTCGCACAGGGTTTTATACCGCTCAACCCCGTAAACACGCTTGCACAATTTCGCAAGCACAGCGGTGCTATACCCGCTTCCCGTGCCTATTTGCAAAACTTTATGCTCGGGACTTACTTCCAATGTTTGGCACAATATCGCGGTCGTTAACGGCGACAACAGGTTTTGCCCACAGGCAATCGGAATTTCGCACTCATCATAGCTACGCATTTTTAGCGCATCGATCACAAACACACTGCGCGGGATTTGTTCCATAGCCCGCAGAACATTTATATCCGATATACCACGGCTACGGAGCCGCATAATCATATCAATGAGACCAGGTTCAGCAAATGCCATTCTGGTTAGCCTTCAAACAATGCGCCGAGTGACGCCGCCGTTTTATAATGCGTGTGATCAACATGAATGGGGGTCACGGAAATATAGCCGTCATAAACGGCCCGTAAATCCGTGCCCGCAGGTGGATTGGATTTGTCAGCCCCGTAAGTCAGCCAGTAATAATGACCGCCGCGCGGGTGCTTACGCTTATCAATATTTGACATGATAAAGTCGCGCCGACCTTGTGTGGTGACATGAATGCCAGCAATTTCCCCGTCCCCGACATCTGGAAAATTGATGTTGAGGGCAACCTCTTTGGGCCAGCCTTGCGCCAGTAATTTCCTCAGCAATTTCGGCCCATGCTCTAAGCTTGGTTGCCAATTTATCTTGCCGCGCCCATATGTGGAGAGGCCACGAGCTTGCGACAAAGAAATAGACGGAACCCCCATTTGCAAACCTTGCAACGCCCCTGCAACCGTGCCCGAAAACCCAATATCTTCTGCTATATTTTGCCCGTGATTTATGCCCGACAAGACCAGATCAGGCGGATTGTCTTTGAGGATTTCGCACATCGCGACAATGACGCTATCGGTTGGTGTACCCGATACACTATAAGTCTTGTCGCCTAATTTTCGCGCCACGACAGGGTTGTGTAAACTCACCCCGCGAGAGGCGGCGGATTGCTCAGTAGCCGGCGCCACAATCCACACATCATCGGTTAGGTTGAGAGCGATTTCTTTGAGGATTTCGATACCCTTAGCAGAAACCCCGTCATCATTGGTCAGGAGAATACGCACTAATCGATCACCTCAACCCCGCCCATATATGGCACGAGGGCTTTGGGCACGGCGATAGACCCGTTTGCGTTTTGGTAATTCTCCAACACTGCCACGAGGGTGCGCCCAACTGCCAAACCAGACCCATTAAGCGTATGCACGAAACGGTTGTCTTTCTCGGCGTGTTTATAACGGGCATTCATACGGCGGGCTTGGAAATCTCCGCAGTTTGAAACCGACGATATTTCGCGGTAGCACTCTTGGGACGGGAGCCAGACTTCAATATCGTAAGTTTTCTGGGCGCCAAAACCAAGATCACCTGTACACAGTTCAATCACTTTGTAGGGTAGCTCTAGTCGTTTCAATATTTCTTCAGCACAACCTATCATCCGCTCATGTTCGGCTTCGCTCTCTTCGGGTTTGACAATAGAAACAAGCTCTACCTTGTTAAATTGGTGTTGCCTAATCATCCCCTTAGTATCACGCCCTGCACTCCCTGCTTCTGACCGAAAACACGGGGTATGTGCGGTCAGACGTATGGGAAGTTTTTCAGAGTCGATGATGCTCGCACGAACAATATTGGTGAGGGAGACTTCGGCAGTTGGAATCAAGTAATGATCGCCTGTGGTTTTAAACAAGTCTTCTTCAAATTTTGGCAATTGCCCAGTTCCGTAAAGCGCGGGTGCTTTCACCAAAAACGGGGGGATTGTTTCCGTATATCCATGCTCTTCCGTCTGAATATCGAGCATCATCGCGGCGAGCGCTCTATCGAGCCGCGCCAGTTTCCCGCTTAATACCACAAACCTTGACCCGCTCATCTTAGCAGCGGTTTCAAAATCCATCATGCTGCCATTAGGTGCTTGAAGCGCCGCGCCCAAATCATCATGGGCTTTGGGTTTGAAATCGAATGTTTTCGGTGTGCCAAATTTGCGCAAGTCTATATTTTCGTCTTCGTCCGCGCCGTCGGGAACCGTGTCCGACGGCAGGTTAGGCAGACCTGCGAGCAGATCATTCAGAACGGCTTTTTCGCTGTCAATTTGCGCGCCCATGGCGGCAATGATATTTTTCGCGCCAACCACTTCAAGTTTTAGCCGTTCTGCCTCTTCCTTATCGCCGCGCCCCATAGCCGCGCCGATTTGCTTAGAGGCTTTATTGCGAGCAGCTTCGGCGTCTTGTTGCACTTTCAGGGCTTGACGCACCAAAATATCTTTGTCCAAAATGGTTTTGGATTGCGGCTCTAACCCTCTACGCGCCCACGCTTTATCGTAAGTTTGCGGGTTTTGCCTGATAGCTTTAATGTCGTGCATAGGATTCTCGTTTTGGTTTGGAAAGGCTATACCATATGAATAATTTGCAGCAAGTGAAAGTCTCTTTCTTCCCCTATTTATGGGGGAAGTGCCCGTAGGGGGATGGGGGCGGCGTGAACGCCGCGCAAGCTATGCTTGCGCCCCCTCCGTCCGCTTCGCGGCCACTTCCACCCTAAATAGGGGAGGAATAAATTTACATCCCCCGCCCTGTCATCAAATATGTGGCGAAACTGGCGAGCCAG
>JAESQI010000271.1 GCA_016765255.1 Robiginitomaculum sp.
AAATGCCATCCCTCGCTTGACGCGGGATCTCGGAATTCGCAACAAATGGCGAGGTCCCCGATCAAGTCGGGGATGACACAAGAGGCGAGGAATTATACATGAAACGGCCATCGCTCCGTGCCAGGGCAAAGTTTTGATACCTTCGCGGGACGCGAAGTACAAAACTGCCAGCCCGTGAACGGACGATTGGCACAGCCAATCGGAGAATAATAAAAGCATGAAAAAAACGGAACGACTATTTCGCATTATTGACAGGCTGCGTGGGCATAAACTGGCCGTGACGGGTGATCAACTTGCCCTCGAAATGGGGGTTTCCGTGCGCACGATTTACCGCGATATGAAAACCTTGGAAAACCAATCTATTCCTGTTGAGGGTGAGGCGGGGGTTGGCTATATGCTGGGCGCAGGGTTTGACGCGCCGCCTTTGGCCTTTGACCGAGACGAGCTAGATGCGTTGACGATTGGCTTGCGCCTTGTCGGGCGCGAAGCTGATCCGATTTTAAAAGGGGCGGCTTTGTCTGCTTTAGAGAAAATCCGCACGTCGTCTAATTTTACGGGCGAAGCCCTCGACACGCCTATCTTTGCCCCCGATTTTGGCCGCCACGCGCATCTCCATATGATGAGTATCATGCGCCTTGCCATGCGTAATGCAACTGTTATGGATTTAGAATACGAAGCTTTGTCAGGCGAGCGCACACTGCGCAAGGTCAAGCCATTGGCGTTGATCTTTTTTCCCAACGCGCATTTACTGGCGGCGTGGTGTCATCTGCGTCAAGATTTTCGCAATTTCCGCATGGACAAAATCATTTCGGCTCGTGACAGCGGCGAAAATTTCACCCACGAAAAAGCGGGTCTGCTGCGTGCCTATCAAGCTCATGTAAAAGCAGACATTGCCAAGTTTAAGCACAATAAATAGGCGAAAAAAATCGCCGCTCGGGGTGAAACCTATAGGGTTGTTTATATGTCTGAAACTCTACCCACAATTCCCATCTCCTTGCTGGTTCTGACATTGATCCCTGTGCTCATGGTTTTGGTCATTCAATATAAATGGGCTGGCGGGGCGGGGGAAAGTGCATATGCGGTGTCACGTATGTTGGGGCAACTTCTCATTGTCGGGTATTTTTTAGGCGCTCTCTTTCAAACGCCGCAAGTGTGGATTATACTCTTGGTGCTGACAATCATGGTATGTGTGGCGAGTTGGATTGGTCAAAACCCGCCGAAAAAATCTCTATAAAATAGCCGTATTCTCAATCCTAATAGGCGGCGGCACGACTTTATTGTTGTGACGCAAGCGGTGTTGCACCTCACGCCTTGGTTTCGTCCGCAATATTTAATTCCGCTGGCGGGGATGATATTTGCGGGTAATATGAATTGGGTTCACACCCTAGTCGAAAAGCCAAAATTAAACCTTAAAAGGACTAAACTTTTAAATAGCGGGAAAAGGGGTTTATACGCGAGGTGTCTTACACATTAAATTTAAAGTGCATGATATCGCCGTCTTGGACGATATAGGTTTTGCCTTCTTGTCGGGTTTTGCCAGCTTCTTTTGCGCCTAGTTCGCCGCCGTGTTCAACAAAATCTGCGTAGGCGGTAGTTTCGGCGCGGATAAATCCTCGTTCAAAATCCGTGTGAATAACACCAGCGCAACGCGGCGCGCTCCATCCTTCGTGGAACGTCCATGCGCGGGCTTCTTTAGGGCCAACGGTGAAATAGGTTTGTAGGCCCAAAAGATCATACCCCGTTTGGATCATACGGTTTAGGCCTGGCTCGGTCAGGCCAAGAGCGTCCAGATATTCTGCCCGTTCTTCATTCTCTAGCAAAGCGATCTCGCTTTCGATTTGGGCGGAAATAACCACGGCTTGCGCGCCTTCGGCCTTGGCGTGGGCGAATACGGTTTCTGAATAGGCATTGCCAGTAGACGCGCTGTCTTCATCTACATTGGCCACATATAGGACGGGTTTGGCGGTGAGAAGTTGCAGCATGCGCCATGCAGGGCGGTCATCTTTGTCAATCATAGCGTTACGGGCAGGGCGACCTTCATTTAACTCTGCCATCGCAATATCAATCAATTTTAAGGTGAGAATAGCCTCTTTGTCACCGTTTTTAGCTTTCTTAGCGAGGGCAGGGCTTCGCTTTTCCAAGCTTTCCATATCGGCCAGCATCAATTCCGTTTGTACGGTTTCAAGGTCGGCGAGTGGGTCGATTTTGCCTTCGACATGGGTAACATCTTCGTCGTCAAAACAGCGCAGTACATAGGCTATGGCGTCGGTTTCGCGGATGTTGGAGAGGAATTGATTGCCAAGTCCTTCGCCTTGAGACGCGCCGCGCACAAGGCCTGCAATATCAACAAAGTTCATGCGGGCGGGAATTTGTTCTTTGGAGCCACCTATTTTTGCGATTTTGGGCAAGCGGTCTTCGGGTACAGCCACCTCGCCCACATTCGGCTCGATGGTGCAAAACGGGTAATTTTCGGCTTGTGCAGAGGCCGTTTGGGTCAAGGCGTTAAACAGGGTGGATTTTCCCACATTGGGCAGGCCGACGATTGCACATTTAAATCCCATGGTTTAATTCCTTCTCGGTCGTGATGTTGGGGCGGGGGCCAAGTGATTGACCTTGGTTTGGTATTTATTATGCTCGCCCAATGCAAGGAGATCCGCAGCACGGGCGCAAGCATCCGTTAAGGTCATGACCCAATCCTTGTCGGCCTTGACAAAATCTGAGAGTACATGAGAATGAACTATGTCTTTGTGTCCCGGATGGTCAATGCCGATACGGGCGCGGTGAAAATCTCCACCTATCATTTGTTTGATTGAACGTAGACCATTATGGCCCGCAATTCCGCCGCCCAATTTCATGCGAAATTTACCCGCCTCCAGATCAAGTTCATCGTGAAAGACGATGATTTTATCCAAGGGGATTTTGTAAAATTGCGCCGCTTTTTGCACACTGCGACCGGATTCGTTCATGAATGTCATGGGTTTTAAAATCAGGGCTTTAACGCGACCATTTTCGGTCTCAATAAAGCCTTCGCGCAGCGCCCCGTTAAATTTAGATTTTTCAGGGCCAAACCCGTGAAAATCGGCGATTTCGTCAACAGTCATAAAACCGATATTGTGACGATTGCCTTTGTACTTTTCACCGGGATTGCCGAGGCCAACAATTAATAACATTGGCCTCTCCTTGGGTTTGGAGCGAAAACGAAACCAGTTAAGGAGCTTGATTAAGCTTCCCCTTCGGTTTCCGCAGCTTCTTCGCCTTCAGCGACTTCGCCCTCTTCGCCTTCAACGCCCTCTTCAGATTCGTCTTCAACTTCTTCGCCGCGTGTCATCACAACAGTAAGAACAGTAGGGTCACGGTCTGTAATCGCAGACGTGACACCTTCTGGGAATTTAAGCTCTGAAATATGTAGGCTGTCACCCATTTCAAGTTTGCTTAGGTCGATTTCAATAGAATCTGGAATGTCGCCAGCGGGACAATTGACTTCGATTGTGTAGCGAACAACGTTTAGTGTGCCGCCTTGTTTAAGGCCAGGACATTCTTCTTCACCAACAAAGTGAGTTTTAACTTCAACCGTGATAATACTGTCGGCCTTCACGCGGTAAAAGTCGATATGGAGGGGCATTTCTTTGACGGGATGAAATTGTACATCTTTGGTAATTGCGGATTGTTTTTCGCCTTTGTGGGAAATTTTTACCATTGATGCGATTAAATTCCCAGTATTGAGGGCTTTAATGACTTCATTTTGCTTCAGGCTAATGGCAATAGGGGCTTCGCCGCCGCCGTATAAAACGCCTGGGATCAAACCTGCTCGGCGTGTCGCCCGTGCATTTCCTGTACCTGTATCGTCGCGTACTTCTACGTCTAAAACTGTATCTGTCATTTTGTCGTCCTTTTAGCGTTTAATATCTAAATGCACTCCACAATCCGTATTGTTGGGCAAATCGACATTTCAAAGCTGTGTTTTGAATTTCGTGCGCGTTATATAGTGCAATGCGTATGGATACGCAAGCACTAGATATGCAGTTTTTTAGCTAAGTTCAGTGGTTTTTGCTGGCTTGAAAGCGCTGGTTCTCATCAATCAAATAACTTACTGACACTTTCGTCGTTTGAGATGCGGCGGATAGCCTCACCAAGGAGATTTGCAACAGTGACCGTTCTGATTTTATTACAGGCTTTGACAGGGTCTGGTTGGGCGATGGTATCGGTGATCACAACTTCTTTCATAACGGAATTTGTGATGCGCTCTACGGCAGGTTTGGAGAGTACTCCGTGAGTGATATAGGCAGATACATCTTTGGCCCCGCTGGCTATTAAAGCTTCTGCAGCATTACAAAGCGTGCCGCCACTGTCGATTATATCATCAAGAATTATACACGATCGTCCTTCTACATCGCCGATCACGTTCATCACTTCGCTTTCGCCAGCTTTCGGGCGGCGTTTGTCAATGATGGCAATATCGGCTTCAAATCTTTTGGCCAAAGCCCGTGTGCGGACAACCCCGCCTGTATCAGGGGAGACAAACATGATATTGGCGCGGTCTTTGCGCGAATACTCATTTTTGATATCGGCTTCAAATACGGGTTGACCAAAAAGATTATCAGTTGGAATATCGAAAAACCCTTGGATTTGTCCCGCGTGAAGGTCGAGGGTCAAAACCCGGTCTGCGCCCGCTTTGGTAATCAGGTTTGCGACCAATTTAGCCGTAATGGGTGTGCGTCCACCCGATTTTCTGTCTTGTCGTGCGTAGCCGTAATACGGAATGACGGCGGTGATGCGTTCGGCGGAGGCACGCACCAATGCGTCAATGAGGATCAAAAGTTCCATAAGATGATCATTAGCGGGGGCAGATGTGGATAGAATAATGAAAATATCTTCGCCGCGCACATTTTCATTTATACGGACGAATATTTCTTGGTCACGGAAGCGTTCAATATTGACCTTGGTCAGGGGAACATCTAGCACATCTGCAATATGCGTGAAAGTTCGAGACTGGCCGTGCCGCTAAGAAGTTTCATTTAAATCACCTATTTGAAATACTCTTATGATGTTTTGCCGTGCTCTAGCAGAGAAGACGGACATGCGAAAGCCTAACTATTCATTTTTAAGCATTATTGCTGAAATATTTCGGCCATAATCAGTGATCCCTCTATGGGTGTTATATCTATAGCTGAAATAGTCGGCGTTTTGGGCGTAACTACATGCGGGGAGGGCGCTTACTGTTTTTAGGCCCGCTCGCAATAGTTTTTTGACGAGATAGGTTTTGATATCGAAATAAGTGCGGTCATTATGACCTTGCGTGAATAGGCTTTGATTGTCCGCTCTCTCGCCTAAAAAATCATCGACGAATTCTGGCCCGACTTCGAAATGTTTTTGACTGATGCACGGGCCGATGGTGGCGATCATGTTTTCGGGTTTCGCCCCTAATGACACCATAGCCAAAATGGTGTTGTCCGTGATACTATCTAGTGCCCCGCGCCAGCCTGCATGGGCCGCGCCAATGACGCGGGCAACGGGGTCGGCAAACAAGACGGGCGCGCAATCAGCTGCCAAGGCAGAGCAGGCAATGCCCGCAATACTCGTCACGATAGCATCGGCCATTGGCGGGTTTTGATTGTCCCATATTTCCGTGGCAATGAAGACGTCTGTGCTGTGGTGTTGATGGACGGAGAGTAGGT
>JAESQI010000272.1 GCA_016765255.1 Robiginitomaculum sp.
CCAAGGCCATGAGGCCATGATCACCCAAAAAACTGGTCTCTTGCTCGACCCGTATTTTAGTGCCGCCAAAATAAGCTGGATACTCGACCATGTTACAGGGGCACGCCAGCAAGCGCAAAAGGGCTTGCTATGCTTCGGCACGATTGACACATTTCTCATTTGGCGGCTCACGGACGGTATGTCCCATGTCACAGACGCAACAAATGCCAGCCGCACCTCTCTTTATAATATCAATACTGGGGAATGGGACGCAGATTTGCTGTCCTTGTTTAATATCCCACGGAAAATACTCCCAGACGTTCTCGATTGCGCGGCAGATTTTGGTATCACTTCAAAAGATGTGCTGGGCACAAGCATTCCGATCACCGGCGTTGCAGGCGATCAACATGCCGCCGCCATTGGTCAGGGTTGCTTTTCGGTTGGCGATATTAAATCCACTTACGGAACCGGGTGCTTTGTTCTGCTCAATACTGGGACGAACAAAATCACCTCAAAGCACAGATTGCTCACCACAATTGCCTACCGTTTAGATGGGGTTACACATTATGCCCTCGAAGGATCAATATTTGTCGCAGGGGCCGCCGTGCAATGGCTCCGCGACGAAATGGGGTTGATAAAAACGGCGGCTGAGACCGAAGATCTAGCCCGAAATATGGCCAGTAATAATGGGCTATATCTGGTGCCCGCTTTTACGGGCCTCGGCGCGCCCCATTGGGATCCCAATGCGCGGGGCGCGATCTTCGGCATCACTCGTGCCACGGGCCCATCCGATTTTGTCCGCGCCGCCCTTGAGAGCGTCTGTTACCAAACCCATGACCTGCTCGCCGCCATGGCGCGGGACGGGGCCGCGCCAACAGTCCTAAAAGTTGACGGCGGTATGGCCGCCAATGATTGGGCTATGGATTTCCTCGCCGACATCATCAATATACAAGTCGACCGCCCCGCCAATATGGAAACCACCGCCCTCGGCGCAGCGCTTTTAGCAGGGCATCATTGCGGACTTTATGAAGATGTCCGAAATTTCAATAGCCAAACGGATAAAAGTTTTACACCCCAAATGACACACAAGGAACGTGAGAATTTAATCGCGGGCTGGGAAATGGCCGTCAAAAAAGTTTTGAGCTAAATTTTTACGAGCAACCATACGGAAAGAGTGGGATCCCGCCTCAAGCGCGGGATGACACTTTAACGAAGGGGATCACCCCAATAACCAATAACAGACCAACCCAATGACAATTGAAATAACAAAACTTAGTACTGCGCCTTCTCTCACCATATCGCTAATTTTTATATCGCCGAGGCCGTAGGCTATGGCGTTGGGGGCGGTGGCGACGGGGAGCATAAAGGCGCAAGAGGCCGCCATGGCCGCCGGGATCATTAACAGGGCAGGATCAAAACCTGTGGCCAAACCTGCCGCCGCCAATATAGGCATGAGCAGGGTTGCGGTGGCGGTGTTGGACGTAATTTCGGTAAGGTATGTTACCACTAAACAAATGGTCAGGATCATTAAAATCAACGGTAAATGTGCCAAAGATGACAGCCAATCCCCGAGCATCAAGCTGAGGCCTGACGCGGTGAACCCTTTTGCCATGGCAATGCCGCCTGCAAAGAGCAGGAGCAAACCCCACGGAATAGAGCCTGCCGTTTGCCAATCAAGCAGACGGTCGTTCTTCTTGCCATTGGGGATGAGAAACATCGCTACCACTGCAAACAGAGCGACCGTACTGTCGCCGACTAACGGCATGTCCAGCGCGCCGCTCCAGCCGCCAAATGGGTCTTTACGGGTAATCCATGCCAGAGCGGTTAGGCCAAATACCAACAATGTGCGGCGCTCTTCCACCCGCCACGGCCCGCAAACTGGGAGTTCAATCTTGGCCACAAGCTTGACATTGCGCGTGAGCCACAGGGCCATAATTGGCAGAGAGATGAGCACCACAGGCACACCGATTTTCATCCACTGAACAAAGCTAAATTCATGGCCGGTTTGTTCTTCATATATACCCATAAAAATCACATTGGGCGGCGTACCGATGGGCGTACCAATCCCGCCTACACTGGCCGAATAAGCAATGCCTAAAATCAGAGCCACTCGCAATTTTTGGTTATCAATGTTTTTGAGAATGGCCAAAGCAATGGGCAGCATAATCAAAGTCGTGGCCGTATTGGAAATCCACATAGACAAAAACCCAGATGCCAGCATAAATCCGAACACCAATCTACGCCCAGAAGACACGCCGACCAAACGCACCATATACAGGGCCAAGCGTTCATGGGCTCCGCTTTTCTCTAATGCCTTGGCCAGCATAAACGCCCCCATCAACAATAATATTACATGATTACCAAGGGCGCTCGATATGGTCTTGTGATCAACAATTCCAAATATGGGCAAAAGCGCAAACGGCACAAGCGAGGCCGCTGCAATGGGTATGGCTTCTGTGACCCACCAAATCACAGTCAGAAGGGTTATGCCTGCAGTGATAGCGGGCGCGTCTTCCAGCCCAATTTGTTTAAGAAGGTATGTAAATAACAGAGCTAATATTGGCCCGAGGACAATAAAAGAAGTGCGCGTGATTTTCATATATTTCCCCGTATTTCCCTGATGATTGTAGGGATGTGAATCCATAAGCTCAAGGGCGCGCATTGACAAAGATAGGATTAGTTTGCAGATTAGTTTTAAACGCAAGGTGGAGGAAAGATCGAACATGCTCGAAATTAAGTCTGTCAGTAAAGCCTATAAAAAGCAGAGCGTTCTCGACACGCTTTCCCATACTTTTGACACAGGTGTGACCATTATCACAGGCAAAAGCGGGGTCGGAAAATCGACGTTATTACGCCTTTGTGCCAGTGTTGAGAAACCGACATCTGGGGATATTTTCTGGCAAGGTTGTTCAATTGTTAAACGTCCAAAACCCTTTCGTAAGGCTCTGGGCTACGCCCCCCAGCAGATTGATTTTCCGCTCGATATAACCGGCCTTGATTTTTTACGCTATGTGGGCGCGCTCAAGGGGATGAGTTATAAACGCGCCAGCCAGCAAGGACTTGCCCTGCTCGAACGGCTTGAGCTGAAATCTGATGCTGATAAATTTATTCAAATGTATTCGGGTGGTATGCGCCGCAGGCTCGGTCTGATCCAAGCTTTTTTGGGGGCGCCGACGTGCATTATACTCGACGAGCCTACCGCAGAACTTGATAAGCAAACGGCGGGATTGGTCAATGATATGGTGTTTGAAGCGGCGCGGGACGCGACAATTTTAATGACGACACATTTAACCGATAATTTAGAGGCCTATCCTTATCAAGAATACGCGGTCACGGGGACTCAGAAAAAATGAGTTTTTTTCAACATACGAGCACATTTAGCCGCATTCAAATTGG
>JAESQI010000273.1 GCA_016765255.1 Robiginitomaculum sp.
ATCGCGGTCAACCCGTCTTTGCGCGGAAGCCATGTTGAGTTTGGCATGGCAAGCGATGGTCGCACGGATACGCAAATTATTGGATTTGACTATGAAGCTCTGCACCTAAGACCTCTATCGCCCGTACACGCAAAAACAAAACGCGTAGGGGATGATGTACATATTTCGTGGATACGCCGCACGCGGATTGGCGGCGATGACTGGGCCTCTTTAGATGTCCCGCTCGGCGAAGAGAGCGAAGCTTATGAAGTGGATTTCTTAGATAACGGAACTGTATTGCTGACAAAGCAAGTTAATATTTCCGAGCTATTTATCACAGTTCCCGAACTAGAAAACTTGTACGGCGCCCCACTCACCGACATAAATATTTCCATTTTCCAAATCTCTCAAAGCTTCGGACGCGGCGCAGCGCGGGAGACGACATTCACACTATAGCAAACCCCCACTTGCACTTTCGTCCCATCCTCTTACATAGGGTATGTAGGAGAAATGCGTGGCAAAAGATCCATATAAAATTCTTGGTGTGAAACGTGGTGCGAGCGAAGCTGATATTCGTAAAGCGTACCGTAATTTGGCCAAAAAACATCACCCTGATGTCAATAAGGGAAATAAAGCGTCGGCGGAAAAGTTCAAAGAAGTATCGGCGGCGAATGCTTTATTGTCTGATAAAAAACTTCGGGCTCAATATGATACGGGCAAGGTTGATGCGTCAGGCAATCAGAAAAACCCATTTGCAGGTGCGGGTGCTGGTTACGGCCAAGCAGGCATGGGGCAAGGCGGCATGCGGGGTGCAGGCATGGGGCAAGGTGGCAATGGCGATATGGCTGACTTGTTTTCTTCCCTGTTTGGGATGCAAATGGGTGGCCAGACGGGTCATCCTTTCACACGCAGAACACAAGCCCAAAAAGGGGCAGATATTCGCTATCAACTCGAAATTAGTCTGCCTGAAGCCATTAAGGGCGCTGTAAAACATGTGCGGATGTCGGACGGAAAATCGTTAAAAATTAAAATTCCATCTGCGACAAGTGAAGACGCCGTATTGCGGCTCAGAGGTAAAGGCGCGGACGGAATTGCGGGCGGGCCGGCGGGCGACGCGAAAATAACCATTAAAGTCAAAGCCCATAAATATTTACGGCGCGACGGTGATCATTTGCGTCTTGATTTACCCATTACTCTAAAAGAAGCCGTTTTGGGCGCAAAAATAGATGTGCCCACACCAACAGGGAAAGTAAGTTTGAAAATAACGGCTGGCTCCAGTTCTGGTAAAACCCTGCGCTTAAAGGGCAAGGGTATAAAACCCAAAACGAGAAAATCTGGCGATTTGTTGGTGCGACTGCTGATTGTTTTGCCTGACCCGCTGCCAAAAAGCTTGCAAAAAGCCTTAAAATCAAGCAAAGACACGGCTGAAGACCCGCGCACTGTCATACAATTTTAAGCATAAGCGTGCAAAGTCATCATTCTGAATACTCTATTCAGACTATATTCAGGGGACGAAGCTTACAAATCTGTCATGATTAAACGTATTAAACATTTTGTTCTTATAGGTGCCGTGGCAGGTCTTTGCTTGCCTGCAGTCGCCGCGCAAGCGAGTGGGTCACAAAACAATCGTGATAAGGCTGGTTTTTACAAACAAATTGATAAATTACCGAGCGCTCGTCCGCGTGCACGGCAAAATGTTTTACGATATAGCCAACAAAGAAGCCCTCAGCGCCGAATATCCGCTAGTCAGGCTAAATCTATTGCCCTTAGGCGTCACCCTGGCGCGCAATTTATCAATATATCATTGCGGGGAAATACTTACATTGTGCGCTTAAAGCTAAATAATGGCAGAATTATTGATGTTTCTGTTGACGCAAGGGCCCGCTAAGTGAGACCTTAACTCTGCGAAGATCAGAGGAATGAACATGCGTATATTGATAGTAGAAGACGATCCAGATTTATCCCGCCAACTTTCGACGGCTCTTAAAGACGCAGGTTACGCTGTGGATATGGCCAATGACGGGGAAGAAGGCCACTTTCTTGGCGACACCGAGCCTTATGACGCCGTGGTTTTAGATTTAGGCTTACCCGTAATAGACGGGATCAGTATTTTACAAAAATGGCGTTCGGACGGTAAAAAATTCCCTGTGATCATTTTGACGGCCCGCGACCAATGGAGCGAGAAAGTATCAGGCTTTGACGCGGGTGCAGATGATTATCTTACAAAACCTTTTCATACCGAAGAATTACTGGCTCGCTTACGGGCGCTGGTGCGTCGCGCCGCAGGTCACACGACGGACACCATAGATATTGGCGATCTGATGGTTGATAATCGTTCAGCGCGGGCTTTTGTAGAGGGCATGCCTATAAAACTGACCTCCCACGAATTTCGTCTTTTGGCCTATATGGCGATGCATGTGGGTCGGGTGATATCGCGTACAGAACTGGTCGAACACATATATGACCAAGATTTTGACCGTGATTCCAATACAATCGAAGTATTTGTAGGCCGCCTGCGCCGTAAAATAGGCGTTGATCGTATAGAAACTGTGCGCGGGTTAGGCTACCGTTTGCTAGACCCGAGTAAAGATGGAAATTAGACTTTGAAAGATAGGGCTGTTAAAAATGGCTCTTTGGTTTGGCGCCTTGTTCGAAGTGCGGCGCTTTGGGCTGTGCCCGCACTTTTGGTCACGGCATTGTCTCTGATTTTGTTTTATAGGGCTTCGACCTATAGAATTTTTGACGATCCTTTGATCAATACAATTTCCTCCCTGATTGCCTATGTTGAAACGGATGCAGGGGATGGAAAGCTCGTCTTGACCAGTGAACCTATTGACCCGAGCTATCAAAGAGCGCTGTCAGGGCGGTATTGGTTGATTGGCAAATTACAAGAAAATGGCCAACTAGAGCCGATTATTAGTTCGCCTTCTCTTTACGGCGCTACTTTGGTTTTGCCTAAGGCCGATGCAGCCAAGATTAAAAACCAAAGCGGCGCAGTTGTACACTCAATCGCTCTTGGGCCCGATAAAGAACCATTAAGGCTGGCTGCGCAATCTGTGATTTTTCCAGATACGGATAGTCCAGTTGTCATTGTTGTTGCTGCTGACAGGCGTTCGGCGGCCAAAGCTATGCGGCAATTTTCATACCTAGCATTTGGACTGATGACGATTATTGCTCTCGGTTTGTCGGCGGCTATTTTCATGCAAGTGCGGTTAGGGTTGCGTCCTCTCTTTGATTTGCGCGATAAAGTAGCAGATGTGCGCCAAGGGCGAAAATCATCAGTTGAGGGAGCGTATCCTAAGGAAATAAAACCATTGGCTGATGAGCTAAATATCCTCATTGGTCACAACAAAGAAGTTGTCGATTATGCGCGTACCCATGTGGGAAATTTAGCCCATGCCTTAAAAACGCCATTGGCTGTACTTGTCAATGAAGCGGACAATAAGAATACAAAATTTGCCAAATTGGTGATGCGTCAAACTGAAGAAATGTCACGTCAGGTTGATCATCATTTGCGGCGCGCTCGCGCGGCAGTGCGCGGCCAAAGTATTGGCGTTAAAACATCTGTCACTGATACCGTAACGAGTCTGACTCGGACATTAGAACGAATTTACCGTGATAAGGATTTGGATATTCAGATAATGATCCCTGAAAATTTATTGTTTCGCGGGGAAAAACGAGACCTTGAGGAAATGGTTGGTAACCTCATGGATAATGCGTGTAAATGGACACAAACGGGAATTCATATCCGCGCAGAACTCGATCAGGTGCGAGACGGGCGCTTACGTTTATCTGTCGATGATGACGGGCCAGGGCTGGGGGAAGATGAATACGAGAAAGTACTAAAACGCGGGCTAAGGCTCGACGAAGCCACACCGGGGAGTGGATTTGGTCTGTCGATTGTCAATGATTTGGCTACGGCATATAAAGGGTCACTTCATTTGGAAAAATCATCTCACGGAGGATTGCGGGCCGTATTGATATTGCCCAGCATATCGGACGTGCTATGACAAAACCTTCACAACCTAAATTGCCAACACATCTTGAAACCCGCAACCAGATAGGTGAAAAACTGGTGTCCCCATCCGCATCTCGAAATAGTCAGGTAATTGGTCAACAATTAGACAAAATTCTGCCTATTGGGGCGCATGTTTTGGAAATAGCGTCAGGGACAGGTCAGCACGGCGCTTTTATGTGCGCACTCCGTCCTGATATATATTGGCAAATGTCAGATATTGATGACGCTTCCCGCCAAAGCCAAAATGCTTACGCGCAAGAATTTCAAATGCAAATGCCGCCATCGCTACCACTGAATATGATGGATGATGGTTGGGCCGACAATATAGTCCCTGTTGACGTGATATATTGTGCAAATATGATCCATATTGCGCCGTGGCAAGCCGCCCTAGGTGTGGCAAAATCTGCTGAAACGGTTTTAAAAGAAGGTGGTCGTCTGTGTCTTTACGGGCCATTTTTAAAGACTGTTGGCAGTGCAAGCTCTAATGTGGAGTTTGATAAATCACTAAAGACGCGAAATCCTGAGTGGGGCGTGAGAAATTTACAAGCTGTTAAGCATATATTTGCAGATTCTGGGTTAAGTCATTGTACTGTTATTGAGATGCCGAGAGACAATTTCTTCCTTGTGTTCAAATAAACGCACTAAATTTTCACAATAATAGCTAACATGACAATTTTGTCATGTTTTGGTAAGGTGCATGTTAGATGTATACCTTCACTATGATGAACGAACGGAGTCTATGTGATGCATTTCACACGAAATTTTAATAATGCGGTTAAACTGGCAGTGC
>JAESQI010000274.1 GCA_016765255.1 Robiginitomaculum sp.
ATGGCTTTGGACGCCCCACCCGTTAGGCCCGGATACATAGTAAAGGCCATATTAGCAGATGAGGTCATTTCCCCGCAGGCCATGCCCAAAATACCCGGCAGACCTTGGCCGCCATATTGCGTGTCGGCGGATAGCCCCATCCAACCATTATCGCGCATTTGCGTAAAAGCTTCGTGGAAACCGGGCGGTGTGGTGACAGAACCGTCTTCATTTCGGATACAGCCATGTTCGTCGCCAATTCGGTTTAAGGGGGCGAGCACCTCCTCGGCAAATTTGGCACTTTCTTCCAAAATCGCGTCAATCATTTCTGGATCCGCGTCTTTAAATCCGTCCAATTCTGAGAACCGCGACAGGTTTAATACTTCGTGGAGTAAAAATTTCTGGTCTCGCGTTGGCGCTTTATATGTTGGCATATTGCCCTCCCTTAATCTTTAAAATTATGCGTGTAAAAAATCTTCGTCCAGTGTGGCGCGGAATTTTTCTGCATAAGCTTCAGCGAATTGAAACACGCCCTCTGTTGGGGCGGTTTCCATGTAATTGTCGATGGCCGCGCATAAATCCTGCATATCTTTGGCAATAGTATCTATATCGCGGCGCTTGCGGCGCAGGCGAACAATCACCGCTTCAAAATCGGCTTTACGGCACAATAAATCTTCACGTCCCGTAACATGCCCGTCCGTCACGTCTAAAAACTGTTTTATGTCTTCCAAAGAAAACCCGATGCGTTTAGCGCTTAGAATTTTTTCGAGACGCTTACGGTCAATTGCACTAAAAATGCGGTGCCCACCACTTCGCTTAGGCGTGATCAGTCCTTTATCTTCATAAAACCTGATCGCCCGCGTGGTAATGTTCAAATGGGCCGCCATATCAGCGATACGCCAGTTTGGGGCAAGTGCAGAACTTGAATGAGTTGGCATCATTGTCATAAGTTACGCTTATAGTTGACGTTAACGTTAACGTCAACTATAAAATACTGCAATCTCGCCTTGACCCCAAGCGGGTCAGCGCACACAAACAGCCGATGAAAACTCACCGTCTCAACGCCTATGCTCTGGTTTGTCTGCTTATTTTATCTTTTTGGGCACCATTAGGGTTTGCACAAACCAAGGACGAGACCGGTCAAGCTCCCCGCGACATTATTATTGAAGACCTTTTGAGCGGAACAGATATTGTTAAACCAGATAGCGATATTGCACCCGACGTCCCCGCCCCAAAAATAGTCAAAGAAAAAATCAAAGAAAGAGCCACACATTCAGAGGATAAACACACCATAATCCTGCCCAACAATGATGAAAATGACCAAAATGAAAAAGATCAGGATAAAGTACAGGTGTATCAACCAACGAAGGCCATATTTTCCCTAAGCTCCAAAGAGTACCTTGCCCTTCGCGGCAACAAGATCGCGCCCCAACTTACATTAACCTATCATGTCAGCACGCAAAAAAAGGGTATGTTGCTCCCTATAACGTCTAATGTCGAGCTTATCCTCGGCCATGATTACGCAGCCATTCGGACCAAAAACAAACAAAACTTGGTGACAAAAATTTATGATTTTGCCGTTGATCGCCGCTTGCTCGTTCACCCTAAAAAAAATAAGAATGATGAACAAAGCCCGCAAATTCACTTTGAAAACATTTCCCTCTACGCGCCTATTTACCGCAATGTGTCTACGGTCAAAGCGATAACGAGAGGCGGCAAGCTTAAAACTATCCCCATGGAAAAAGGGAAAACACTCGATGCATTTTGGGTTGAAAGCGCAATGAGTTGGACAGCGCAACCACATGCGCCCACGCTCAACATTCAAGCCAAAAAGACAACACTCAATATATTCAAAAAAAATCAACTTATTTTTAAGGCCAAGTTTAAAAAACAGGCATATACACAAGATGGATTTCAGCACAGCCTATTGGCCCTCGCCCACCATGAATGGCCACTACACCCAAACGTTTTAGGTGTTTTTTCAAAATATAACGCCCCGCCGTCATATTTAAAAATGCTCTCATTTGGGCCAAGGGCGCTCGGCGGGGAAACGCAAATTTGGACTCTGATTGATGCAAAAACGACAAAAGCTAAATTTCCGCTGCCCGAACACGCTCTCAATGTGATTGAGCACGATCCCATTGATCCATTTGCATTTATTATCAATGAAGCTGTACGGGGACGCGCACTTGGTGGCTATCCAGACATTGAGGCCTTGAAAGAAACATTCACATCCGTACTCAGCGAAACGACTCCAAAGGACGCGCCCCTAGACCACACATTAGACCGCAATATGGAATTATGGATCATTGGCCAAAAATACCATGCCTATACGGGAAAATGCACACCAAACTCTGATGACTCTATTTGCAAAACAATACAAGAGATCGAAACATCCGAGGCCGAAAAATCCGAAAGTTTGCAAGATTTTATAAAAGCCATGACATTGGCCAAAGACGGCAAATCCTCAAGCAAAATTATCAAGCTTATCCTCCCATATCTATACGATGCTCAAACCCCAGCCTTTATGACGCGCATCGCCGCTCTCGCAGGCGCAAAGATGACAAAGCTTGCCATAAAAACCCTTGAAAACGAGCTCGGTATTGAAAATTTTAACGCAACAGAATTGCTACAATCCGCCTTAGCCAAAGACCCTTATGATCCGCATACTTACCTCGCTCTCGCCCAAATTTATGCTGCTAATGGTGCGTTTGAGACGTCTTGGGATATTTACGATGCGTTGCGAGCGGGCATTCCAACCGCTGGCATATTGGATCTGAAAATTAGTAAAGTAGAAGACAAATTGCGCAGTCAGGCGGCTGGATATTTTTCCCCGCGAAGTAAAACACAAAATATCAAAGATAATTTGCACTAAAACCCCGCTTTTTAAGGTTTTAACGACTGTGTTAACCTCGTCTTAACCATAATTAACGTCATGTGTCAGTAACTGATTTGCATTGCCATATCATATGGTTGCGCAAGCTATGAAAAATGGATATGGGACGAGCGTTTTGACGGTAAACCGCAAGCAACGTAAGACTAAACCCACTGCCAAGAACACGGCGGGGCGCGGCACAAATGCGACTCCTAAAAAGCCAAATGTGGAACGAGATAGTTTGAAAAAACTCCGGGGCCATGTTGACGAGATTGAGCAGCGCTTAAGCAACGCCCAAAGTCTGGCCCGAATTTCCGTTCAAGCCCTCGACAGTTCATTTCAAAACCTAAATCAAATCCACGAACATTCAACCGACAAGCGCACGCTGCGTCTGGCCGAACATGTGGACGCCGTATCAAATGAACTCAATGAAAAAATTGAACAAACTCGTACCGATATAGCCCATGACCTTAAAATGGTTCTCGATGACCCGCGCCTTGAGACGATCAGTAACGCCCTGACCAAAGCCAATCAAAGACTGTCACGCACCGAAGCCGAACAAGTTAAGATTATCAATAAAACAAGTCGGCAAATTTCCGAATTTACCACCAGTGTAGAAACTGCATTAGAAGCTGCACTGGCATCTGAAACACAAGCCCGACAAACCGCGCTCACAAATTTGGGCGGACGTCTTGACGAACTGGAATCCCATTCAGCTAAAGCCATGACCAGAATTGGCGACAAAGTTGTCGATGTTTCTGAAAATTTGAAACAGGACGCACAATTACTACGCCAGGAACTCGGCGAAAAAGGTCTGGGATTGACCCAAGACCTAGAAGAACATAAATCCGATATGGCCATGCGCATAGAGGCATTAGAAGACGATCAACGCAATACCATACCCTCGCTTGAGCGCCGCTTGGTTACGTTGGATACACGCTTGGAAATGCTGGAAAATGCCAAACCCATTGCGCCCATAGATGACGCCAAGTCTGAAACATCAGCAGCTCCGCCGCCGCAAAATGAACCCGATTATGAGGCCGCACCACATATAGAGAACAAAGCGTGGGCCCAGCAAACCGCCGCGCCGCGCCTCGTACAAACCGATGCCTTCTCGCCCAGTGATGCCGTTCGGTTACAAACCGTAACACCGCCAGACAACCCCTATGATCTCAGCGGGCTGGAACAAACCAAATCACCAGCGCTCGGGGCCGCCCAAAGCGGTAGTTTTACGCCTCAAGAATTTAAACCAGAGGCTTATAATCCAGACGAACACCCAGCAGAGGCTCACAATCAAAACCCACCTACCCAGCCTGCGGAGCCCTCAACCCTGTCCGCTCCTGAACACACACCGTCCCATGCGCCGTTTAATCTGGACGCGGGAGCGTTTGAGCAAATCGACAAAACAAATATAGCGCCGCCGCCCTTTGCGCCTGAAATACCAATTTCTGATATTCAGCCTGTTTTTGAGAGCATGAGTGACGCTCGCCCAGCTGTTGATATCTTGCCCACCAAAACACCTAAAAAATCCAGTCGATTTAAAGGATTGTTGTCGGGGAAAAAACCGAAAAAAGAAAGCCGCACCATCAGCATGCCGATCAAGACAACCGCCATGATGGTTGGGGTCGCAACACTCGGGTTATTTGCGGCTAAAACAGTGCTGCCAAAGTTCATCGGCGGGAACGCGGCTGCTCCCGAAGCCAGTAACTCCCAAACCCAGCAAACCAATTCGACCAGTAGGGCCCAAACCCCGCCCATTCAAACAGTGGCGGCCATTGGCGATTATTCTGATACCATGAAGGCTCCCGATCTCGGGTCAGAACAAAACGGCAGGCCAAGCGCCCAAGCCCTCACTTTGGAGAGCGCGGCCATTAACGGCGAGGCCATTGCACAATTCCAATTAGGATTGTCCCATTTAGAAGCTGGGCGCAACGAAGACGCTGTGCGTTTAATCCGTCTTGCCGCCAATCAAAATCAACCCGCCGCCCAATACAGGTTGGGGAAATTATATGAAGCGGGTGTTGGCGTGAAAGCAGACCCAGCGACAGCGATGGGCTTGTTAGCAAAAGCTGCAAATGGCGGCAATCGAATAGCCATGCATGATCTTGGCCATTATTACGCGACTGGCATCACGGGAATTTCTGATATGAACCAAGCGATGAATTGGTTTAGAGAAGCGGCAGGACGCGGCGTACTTGATTCGCAATTTAATCTTGGCGTCCTATACCAAGGCGGTAACGGCGTTGATAAAAACATTTCCGAGTCTTATATTTGGTACGCAATTGCAGGCAAACAAGGTGATAAAGTCGCCGCCCAACGCAGTCAGTTGGTGGCCAAAGATTTGACCCAACAGCAACTTGCAACAGCTCGCGCCCGTATAAAAGCTTTCAACCCAAAAGCCATAAATGACGCTGCCAATGGCGTGTTTAAGGATTTACCATGGCTAACCAAAGCCCGGGGCAAACCTGATCACATCGCCGCGAACAATAAAATGGGCGTAAAAACCGCCCAAAACCTATTATCAACCCTCGGCTATGATGTGGGTATTCCTGACGGAGATATGGGCCCCCGCACACGCAATGCAGTGATTAGTTTTGAACGAGCCAATAACCTCCCCGAAACGGGGCGGGTTAATGCGGCGCTTCTGGACCGTCTTAATCTGGCCGCTGGTGCTTAAACCCCTTCACTCCTAAGCTGACTTGCTCTACAAGGTTTTATAGGGGAAAATTCATGGACATTTTATTTGAAAAACTGGCAAAATTGCCTGACCAAATCCTCAGTTTTGCACCCAAATTAATATTGGCATTGGCTATATTTTTATTGGCAAATTTGTCTTGGGCAAAGTGATGAAAATCGTCCATGCGGGCGCCCTAAAAATTCCCAATATTGACACAACTCTAGCTGGGTTTTTCATCTCGACCATCCAATTTGTCGGCATGGTCATCATCACTGTCGCGGCCTTAACCGCCCTCTCTATTGATCTTAGCTTTTTAGCCACCATGGTCACCGCCCTTGTCTTGGCGCTCGGGTTTGCTTTGCAAGGCACGTTGGGAGATTTGGCCTCTGGCATTTTGATCATTATTTTTCGTCCCTATAAAATTGATGATCAGGTTGAGCTAAACGGCACCAAAGGCTTTGTCACACATTTATCTTTGTTTTCAACACGTATGAGAACCAGCGACAATGTAGAAATTATCGTGGCCAACGGTGATGCCTTTGGCAATACAATCGTCAATTATTTTGGTTATAAAACCCGCCGCCTCGATATGGATTTCGGCGTGAGTTATGACGCGGATTTGAACAAATCTATTGCGGCCATATTGTCGGTGACTAAAGGTGATAAGCGCATTTTAAAAGACCCAGCCCCATGGGCCAAGGTAACGAACCTCGGAGATAGTTCCGTTGATATTCAACTGCGTATGTGGTGCGTCCCAAGTGATCACCGCAGGATCAAAATGGATATTTCCCAAAGGGTGAAAAACGCTCTCGACAGCGCAGGCATCGACATTCCTTATCCACACGCCGTTATTATCACAAGGAGACCGTAATGGAAAACATAATGAATTCATTGCCAGATATGTTTGATAAATACAGTTCACTTGCGCTGGGAAATGTGATTGTCTTTGCGCCTAAGATTATCGGGGCGCTGTTCATTATTTGGATCGGGGCCAGTATTTCGGGGCGTATCCAAAAGCGCATTCTTGCCTATACCGAAGCCAGTCCGCGCATTGATACCACGCTTGGAAACTTCCTCGCCTCTATTATAAAATACGCCATTATGTTTGCCGCTATCCTCATGGCGGCCAGTCTTGTTGGCATAAAAATAGCGGCAATATTTACTATTTTCGCCGCTATGACATTGGCGATTGGTCTGGCCTTACAAGGCACAATGGGCAATGTAGCGGCGGGGATTTTACTGATCATTTTTCGCCCCTATAGAATGGGTGATTATATTGAAGCCGACGGGGTAGAAGGTTTCGTTGACGATATAAATGTGTTCACCACGACCCTGCGCACTATGGATAATGTCAAGCTTATCCTTTCAAACGGCGGGGCGTGGCGTTCAACCATTAAAAATTATTCCTCCCTCGGGGCGCGCCGCGTCGATATAGATTTTGGCATTGATTACGGCGACGACATGGACACAGCCATCAACATCATCAAAGCCACAGCCGCAAAACATGAGCATGTTATCAACGAGCCTGCCGCCCCTTGGGCCAAGGTCAAAGCTTTGGGCGAAAGTTCTGTTGACATTCAAATGCGAGTTTGGTGCAAGCCAGAGCATTATTGGGATGTACGCTTTGATCTCTTAAAATCCGTCAAAGAGGCCTTTGATAAGGGCGGGATTTCTATTCCGTATCCGCACGGCGTCGAGATTATGAAAAAAGGTTAAATTGTGCATGTTATCAAATTGGCATCCTCGCCTGATGATGTTGTCGCGGTAAAGGCAATATTTGAAGAATATCTAACGGTACTCAAAACCGATTTTGATAACAAAATTGGCTGTGCGATTGGCTCTAACGATTTGCAAACCTTTCCAAAACAATATCTTGGGCTATTTTTAGCCACCCTAAATGATACCCCACTCGCAGCATGTGGAGTGAAACATATAAATGTGGGCGATTGTGAATTGAGCAAATTATATTGCAAGCCTGAGGGTAGAGGACACGGATTAGGCCGCACTCTCACCGAGGCCGCAATACTATATGCGCGCCAAAACGGGTATAAGCGATTGGTACTTTCAACCGAGTCCGTCATGGAACACGCTATTCAATTATACGAAAATATAGGGTTTGCCTCGACCGATAAATACGAAAGCGGCCAATCTGGATGTTCACGCTTTATGGCATTTTCTCTTTAATCGCCTATAGAAATTTAGCCTGCCTTGCCTAATATAGGAGCGAATCAGGATATGGCTATGGACAAAGAAAAATTACAACGCTTGTGGGACTTGGCCCCGATGTTTGTCGAGGGCACGCCACATGCCAAATTTCTAGGCTTTAAATTCGTCGCCATTGAAATTGGCAAAGCCACGCTGAGCATGCCCTATAGCGAAAAGCTTATCGGCAACGCCCAGACAAAAGTTTTGCACGGCGGGGTATTAACCGCCCTGCTAGATCAAGCATCGGGCCTTGCCGCCGTATCTTCATTCAAGAACATTCAGCCCGTAGCAACACTGGATTTACGGATTGACTATATGCGAACAGGAACGCCAGGGAAAACCATTATCGCTGAGGCTCGTGCCTATAAAACTACGACCCATATCGCATTTGTACGAGCCATCGCCCACGAAGGAGATGTGGACGATCCCATTGCCAGTTCCCAAGCTAGTTTTATGACCACGGCCAGTAGTCGCAAATCTCTTGGTAATCCGTTAGAGCGAACAAAGGCTGTTAAAAATTTACCACCAGCCAAGCCTACAACAACAGAGAGGCAATCATGACCGAAACCCTCTCTTTAGACGCGAAAGTTAAACAGGCATTGGACAGTATGCCTTACGCGAATACATTGGCAATCAGACCAATTTTAATGGGGGAGGATTTGACATTCGTGCTGCCCTATAGCCCCGATATTATTGGCAATCCTATGTTAAAGGCTCTGCACGGCGGGGCCATCGGTGCATTTTTGGAAACGGCAGCGATTGTTGGGCTCGGCATTGTGGGCGACACCCTAGCATTGCCAAAACCTATCGGTATAAATATTGATTATCTACGGCGAGGCCACCCGAAAGACACTTATGCCCGCGCCGTGATTAGCAGGCTTGGCTCGCGGGTGGCGAATGTAAGGGTGAAAGCTTGGCAAGACAGTGTGCGAACACCCATCGCCATTTTGCACGGCAATTTTCTCATCACCAAACCTCAGAAAAAATGACGCAATTACCCAGTTTGACGCGGCCAACTCTCACGCGAAAAGGGGTTTTTTTTGGCGCAGTGCCGATCATGGTGGCCGCCAGTCTCGCCCCACTGGTCAGTCTCGTAGATATCTGGGTGGTTGGCAATTATATTGGCAAAAATGCCCTCGCCGCCATTGGCCTTGGTACGGTTATTTACGGCCTATTTTATTGGGGGTTTGGGTTTTTGCGCATGAGCACATCTGGCCTATCGGCCCAAGCCGACGGGGCGGGAGACGAGCGCGCCGTACAAGCCCATCTGTTTCGCGCCGTGCCCATGGGCTTGCTCATCGGGCTGTCGGTTGTATTTTTACAAGGCTTTTTACTTGCCGCCCTGTTCGTATTTTTTCCAGCCGAGGGAAGCGTTACCCAAGGAGCGCACGCCTATCTACATGCGAGACTATGGGGTCTGCCCGCAACCCTAGCATCCCTCGCTTTAATGGGATGGTTTATTGGATTGGCCCGTCCCAAGCGCGCTCTTTATATGCAAATCGTGCTCAATGTGATCAATGCACCATTATCAATATTGCTGGTGGGGAAATTTGGCCTTGGGGTATACGGCGTCGGCATTGCCTCTGCCATTGCAGAATGGGGTGGGCTTTTAGCTGGCCTCATATTGGCGGGTCGCGAAATAAACTCGCGGGGTGGGTTTGACAAAACTGTTATAAAACTAAAATCTCTCCTACACCTACCTGCCCTCAAAAAACTGGCATCTGCCAATGGTAATATTTTCATCCGCACTATGGCGCTCAATTTTGGCTTCTTATTTTTCGCCGCTGCTGCCGCCAAGCAAGGGACTTTATTTTTGGCAGGCTTTGCCGTGCTGATGCAATTTATCACCATGACCGCTTTGGTGCTTGATAGTTTCGCCAATGTAGCCGAGGCTCATGTGGGGGCAGCTTATGGCGCCAAAGACAGTGTGCGGTTTGACAAAGCCGTTCGTCTCACCAGTGAAAGTGCGGCGTTCTTTGCGGTTTTTTGCGGCCTCGCTATTTACTTTGCTGGCCCGTTTGTCATTGATATTTTAACCCCCGACCTAGACGTAAGAGCCAGTGCGCGCCAATACTTGCCCTTTTGCGCACTTGTGCCTCTGGTCGGAGCAGGCGCGTGGCAGTTGGACGGTATCTTTATTGGCGTCACCCGCACCGCCGCTATGCGCAATGCAGGCATTGCAGCTGTGATCTTGTACCTACTCGCCCATTATATCCTCGCGCCGCGCTACGGCGGAGCGGGTGTTTGGAGTGCATTTTTATTTTACTACATTGCCAGAGCTGTAACCATGTTCCCTGCGTGGTCTGGTATTAAACGTGACGTTCGCGGTTAGCTGTCCCGACAGCTTCAGAGATATTTGAAAACCCGTCCGAGACAAGATATTGACTTAAGTCTTTGCAAATTTCTTGCGCCAATTTCGGTCCCTCAAACACGAGAGCTGAATAAAGCTGCACGGCGCTGGCCCCTGCCCTAATTTTTACATATGCATCCATGCCGCTGGCAATACCCCCAACCCCGATGAGCGGGATACGACCTTCGGATGCCGCGTAAAACTCTGATAATATGCGAGTGGAAAGCTTAAAAAGAGGCGCGCCCGAAAGCCCGCCCGTCTCCGCATGATACTTACTTTTTAAATCTTTGGGACGGGCTAATGTTGTGTTGGTGACGATCAGTGCGCTGATACCGTAAGCGCGGGCTTGCGCTGTGATCCGCTCGATTTGCGCAAAATCCAGATCAGGCGCTACTTTTAAAAACACGGGCGGCGAAGCCCCTTCGCCCGTGAGTACGGCCCGAACTTCCATAATCCGCCCGAGCAAATCTTCAAGGGCGTCGCTGGACTGTAAATCGCGCAGGCCAGGCGTATTGGGCGACGAAATATTGACTGTGAAATAATCAGCCA
>JAESQI010000275.1 GCA_016765255.1 Robiginitomaculum sp.
ATTGCCACAGAAGATCGACGCTTTTATTTGCATTTTGGCGTTGATCCGATCGGCTTAGTCAGAGCCTTAATCATCAACTATAAACAAGGTCGTGTGGTTCAAGGTGGCAGCACCATTACCCAGCAACTGGCCAAAAATGTGTTTCTAACCCGCCAGCAAACCCTCAAGCGTAAAACACAAGCGATTATGCTCGCCATTTGGTTAGAGCACCGTCTCAGCAAAACTGAAATCCTCGAGACCTATTTATCGCGAGTGTATTTTGGCGGCGGTACAGTGGGGATTGAAAGCGGCGCCCAACGGTTTTTTAATAAACCTGCTGCAGAGCTTGAACTTGGCGAGGTGGCACTCCTTGCTGGTATTTTACAAGCGCCTGACCGTTTAAATCCTGTTAAAAACAGGAAAGCAAGCGCTCTTCGAACCGCGCTCGTTTTGAACAAATTAGCGGCTCAAAATTATCTGAACACCGAGACATTGCAATCTGCCCTACGAGCGCCGATAGAAGTTGAACCCATTCAAGTCAAAACAATTGCCAGTGCGCGCTATTTTACCGATTGGGTTTTAAGCCAAATGGATACAGAAATAGGCGCGCCGCGACGCGATATTGTCATCCATACCACGCTTGATATCGAGGCTCAATTGGCGGCGCAGACCGCTGTCAGCACGGGCGTGAACACAAAACGAAATGCCCAACAAGCAGCCTTGATCGCCTTTGACGGGGTCGGGGGAATTCGCGCCATGGTCGGAGGGGCAAGCTATCAACACAGTTCTTATAACCGCGCCGTCAGTGTACTACACCCTGCAACCCCTACCAGCATACTGCCCAGCAGCCACATTGTTATTTGCTTACGTTTACTCATTTCCATCACGGCACTCCTTTTGTTAAGATGTGCCCAGAAGAAACTTTTTTACCGCCCAATGCTCGTCGATTTCGAAATCGGAGTGCTAATTGTAAAATCAATCATGTTTTTACATTTTTGATCAGGTTTATTGCCGGTTGTATGACCTAAGGGTAAAATTTTACCAACTCGGACAGCTCTGCGCGGTCAGAAACCAAGTCGTTTACAGGCGCGTCTGGATTTGCGTAGCCCATACTCATGCCAACAAGGACGTGTTGTTCATCAGGATGGTTGGTGTGTTTTTTGACCGTATCAGGGAAAGCCCGCCATGAACCTTGGGGGGCGGTATGCAGTCCTTGCTCACGAGCCAGCAGCATAAGAGTTTGCAAATATATGCCAATATCGAAATGTTGCGGCACTTCAAGGCGCTTATCTCCAGTAATGAGAATTCCCACTGGCGCACCAAAGAACATAAAGTTCTTTCCAATTTGGCGCATACGAGCAGGCTTATCATCTTTGGGAATGCCGAGGAGTTTATACATATCCTCTCCCATTTTATAGCGCCATGATCTTAGTGGTTCCCATAAGGGTTGCGGATAAGGGGGGAATGTATCTTTCTCAGTCCCGCCCTGCATCAATTTACCAATCACTTCACCTCTAAAATTGTCGAGCGGCGCGCCCGTCAAGACATGCACATTCCACGGCTGTAGATTCCCACCGCTCGGCGTACGCCGCGCTGTTTCAAAAATTTGTTTGAGCATATCAGTAGGCACAGGTTTATCCAAAAACTCTCGCGTGGTGATGCGCGTATTGATTGCGTCTGTAACATTCTCTGTTTTATCCGTGTTAATAGTCATTTCTTACCCTCTTGTTCTTTTGCTTGTTTTCGATCCAGTGACATGCGCAAAAACGCATATTCTACGGCGCTGATACCAAGACCAGCGCCCAGTGCATACAGCACATTATGAAATTTCAAATACACCAACACCCCAACCCCAAAGCCAATGATAACGACATTGATCCAAAGAATTTTTCTAAATTTGGCGTTTAGAGGTGTCATAAAACCCTACTCTCTCCGCTCATACCCGCGCAGGCGGGTATCCAGTACAGAGTTGACAAGCAAGCTCGCGCTTCAATATTCAAACTGGTTTCCCGCCTACGCGGGAATGAGTGGATTGAAAGGGAAATAACTATACTCCCAACTTCTCTAGTTCTTTTCGTGCTTGATTACGTAATCTGGAGAACGAAAAGAACTCAATTACAGACATAACCAATAAAGCACCCACGTAAAATTCTTTTGACTCTAAATTACTCATATACACCACTACACATGTAGCAACCCACATTGCAATCGGAAATACGAAACTAAACCTACCAAACAATTTAATTGTAGCCTCTAACTTTGTGACTTCTAGACTTGCACCCTCTTGATTAGATTTAGGGTCGGCTTGCTCCGCTTTCGCATGACTATAAATCAAAGCAGAGATAATGATGCCCCAAACCACTGCCAACGTAATGTACAAATTTACATTCGTCCATACGAACTCAGATTTCGCAAAAAACCAAGCATTTCCAAGAACGATCACGCACAATAATGGGATAATCAACTGAATGCGAGTTATCGCCATTTCATCATTATTTTTATATGCCCTCAGCCAATACACTATACAAATCCACGCACTTACCAGTAAGCAAACAATTACAAACTTCATGGTGTTTTGTGAGAAATCAAAGTTAAAGATTAGGATAAGTTTGATAACCCAATACACAAAAGGCGTCAGAGCAAGCATTCCCCAAAACGCCCACCGCGCATCTAATTGGCGGTTCTTATCTGAATTTTGTACCTGGTGTTCCAGATTACAACCCCAATTTCTTACGTAAAATTTCATTGACTGCTTGTGGGTTGGCTTTGCCGCCGCTGGCTTTCATGACTTGGCCGACAAAAAACCCTATGAGGCGCGGATTATCCGAGACTTTGGCGGCTTGGTCTTGGTTGGCTGCAATGACGGCTTCGACAATTTTTTCGATAGCGCCTGTGTCGGTCACTTGTTTAAGGCCATCACGCTCGACAATTTCACTCGCCCCACCGCCGCCTTCAAACATTTTCTCAAACACACCTTTGGCAATTTTTCCAGAGATGGTTTTATCGCCGATCAAATCGAGTAGCTCTCCAAGCGCGTCTGAATTCACGGGGCTATCATCCAGATCAATACTGGCCTTGTTCAGCGCACCAAACAAATCACCCA
>JAESQI010000276.1 GCA_016765255.1 Robiginitomaculum sp.
GACACCCCCCACATCCCGCCCCGCCATTGTTGGGCGGATTTAAAAATAAGGCTTTTCCCGCATTCTCGTCGGCTGTAAAATTAATAAAATTTGCATTATTATTGCCAGCTTGTGCTCGACCTGCGTCAAATTTGGAATCAAATGAGTGCAAGCTCTTGGTAAATTGCGCTAGCGCCAGTTGTAATTTGCCCTCTGTGATTTCTGGATCAAGAAAAACAAATCGAAATAGCTCTTCATAATATTCCAAGGACTCTAACTTAGAAATAAGGGCGGTCAGGGTGGGGCGTCCTGCCTGACCGCTAAAACCCAACTCATTATGATCTTGAATGGGTTGGGTTTCTTGTGCTTCATGGGAGGCTGCCCGCTCATCCCAGAAAAATTGGCTTTCATTAGCAAATTGTGTATTGATAAGGCGCATAGAATGACGGCCAGTAACCCCCCCTTCTACACCAGAGCTAACCAAATCAGGATCGCTAAATCCACGTTCTTGCAAATGGCAAGACGCGCATGAACGATTATCACTTGTGGATAAAGCAAGGTCGTAAAACAAAACCCTCCCTAAAACCGCTCCTCCGTCCGTGATCGGATTGCCACCCTCATTTAATTTGGTGATATAATTAGGCACTGTCTGGTTGGCGTAATTTGGTAAATTTTCTAAATCAATTGCGCCTGCAAATACGGTTTGAATATTGGATTGATCAATCGTGACCACAATCACAAAATTGTCGGAAATAGATCCGCCATTCCCGTCATTTGCTGTAATCGTAATTGTAATATTTTGATCAGATGCTGGAATACCTGTGATGACGCCCGCTGCGTCTGACAATCCATTGGCGGCAGGTGCATAGTTAATTGTGTAACTTAGCGCATTACCATCCGCGTCGCTAAATGTAGCTGCCGCTTGTGTGGCGTCATATGAAAAATCATACCCGACTTGACTTGCCTGATCTGGATTAGCTTGTGCGACAACAGGTGTATGATTTGTGGTTGTCGTTGTGCCACCATCAGCCGCGTTATTGCTCTCTGTACAACCAATTAAAATAAAAGCTAAAGCATAAAAAGCAAAACAGCGGATCATAGAAATACCTCATAAATTTAAAAATATGATCTCCATCATTATAAACGCTTTGAGAGGGTACAACGTGCATTGTGTCTTAAAATGTATCAAACTTGCGACAAAGTTTTACAACAGCAGCATTGGCATTTTCCCAAGAGTGTGAGAATGTTGTTTTTGGGAGCATCAGAGGGGCCTCGCTTGAAAACAGAACCGCACATTCTTGTGGTTGACGATCAACCAGACATCCTAGAAGCTCTTTGTGATCATTTAGGTCGCAATGGATTTGAAGTGTACGGCGCCA
Source organism: Robiginitomaculum sp. (assembly GCA_016765255.1). GTDB lineage: Bacteria > Pseudomonadota > Alphaproteobacteria > Caulobacterales > Maricaulaceae > Robiginitomaculum_A. The sequence continues at coordinate 1,359 of JAESQI010000276.1, forward strand.
ACAGCGCCCAACACGCGCGTCAATTACTGTCTGCAAAGCCGATTGATCTCATAATCTTGGATATTATGATGCCGGGTGAGGACGGTTTGAGCTTGTGCCGGCATGTTGCAGAACATTCCCAAATACCTGTTATTTTACTGACCGCTCTCGCTGACGAAACTGACAAAATTGTCGGCTTGGAAATCGGAGCAGATGATTATGTGACCAAACCGTTTAACCCCCGTGAACTTGTTGCTCGCATACGTTCTGTTCTGCGCCGTGCACAAAGCGGGCACAAGCACTTTGAAAACCGCTATATGATATTTGGTGATTGGCAGTTAGATACACAACGCGCCGAACTTTGCGGAACTGACAATGTCATAATACCACTGAGCACTGGCGAGTATAAATTGCTCAAAATATTTTTAAAACGACGTGGCGAAACTTTGTCACGCGACATGTTAATGAAATTGACCAAGGGTAGAGACGCCCATGCTTTTGAACGCAGCCTTGATAATATGGTTAGTCGATTACGCCGCAAAATAGAGTGTGATCCATCTGCCCCTCAATTTATAAAAACCGTATGGGGCGGCGGGTATAGTTTTATGCCTGAAAGCGAAACTCTTGGCCGTCAACCATGAGAAAAATTTTCCCACAAACTATAGCCGCCCAGCTCGTTTCTTTATTGATAGTCATCTTGCTGATTGGGCAGGCGGTAAATTTATTTTTGATTATCGGGGAACGTCGCATTCAAGCCCGCGCCCAGCAGTTTAAATACGTCATCGAGCAAACCGTTTCTCGCGCAACAATGTTACCAGATATTTCTAGTGTCGAATTACCATTTGTATTACGCCCAAATGGACAATTGCGCGGTGCTTTTTTTCTGTCTCGCAATAACCGGGCCCTTATCATAAAAGATACAAAACACCTGAAGAGATACGAGCGAATATATACAGAAAAACTCCGTAGCGCAGGTATAAATCCGCTTAATGTACATGTTTATTTAAGGACAAAACGTAGAGGGAGACCACCTCAACGCATGCAGGGAGGTCGCCTGCCAAATAAGCAACGAATGAGACCGCTTCCTCCAAGAGACGATCTGTTTCGACCAAGTCATCCGTCTGATCCGACGAGGCCGAGCGCTCCCAGTATGCAAGAAATAGTTTTGTCCGCCGAACTCGCACCTGGCATTTGGTTTAATGCCATGGTGCCGCATTATTCAATAGAAGCTATTACACGGCGCTTGCTGTTGGCAACAGTTGTTCTCATGGCACTTACGCTCTTGACTGCATGGTTTTTTGCCCGACGAATTACGAAACCCCTTAATGCTTTGGCTAAGGCAAGTGATCGCCTTGGGCGCGGGGAAACTAAATTTGAGTTGCAAGAAAGCGGGCCTGAGGACATGCGCCGCGCCGCGCAAGCCTTTAACACAATGCGGGAACGGCTTACCAGCGTCATGGATACACAGCGCACAATGTTGCGGGCTATTGGCCACGATTTGCGCACGCCTTTGGCGGTGTTGCGTATTCGCGCCGAAAATATACCGCCTGAAAATGGCCAGAGTAAATTCATTGCTACGATTGATGACATGACTGAAATGACCGAAGAAATTTTAAGTTGGTCTAAAGACGTTTCTCATTTGGAAGACGTAATGGCGGTTGATCTTAATGCTTTGCTCTCAAGCCTGATTGAGGATTATAGAGACCGAGGTCTTGATGTTCGTTTTAGAGAAACCAGTAGGTTAGTTGCTCGTGTGCGGCGGATTTCTTTAAAACGGGCTATAACGAACTTAATCGACAATTCTCTAAAATACGGTAAGCGAGCTCGCGTACAACTTTATGAAAAAAATGAACATTTTAGAATTGATATTGATGATGACGGGCCCGGAATTCCCAGTGAAAGGCTAGACGATGTTCGTCGACCATTCGTCCGTTTGGAAGCTTCGCGCAATAAGGATACAGGCGGGATCGGGCTAGGCCTATCTATTGCTGACACCATCATTCTTGGCATGGGCGGAAAATTGGAACTAAAAAATCGCAAAGATAGCGGGCTGCGCGCATCCATTCATCTGCCAAACTCATAACCTTGAAGTTTATTTCAGGCCTAAGAGTTGTCAGACTGAAAGAGAGTTTTAAGCTTGAGCGGCAACAAAGACCGTTTAGGACTTATTCCAGCAAGCACTAAAAGCCCTGCCAATATCCCTAAGTTCTTTATGAAGTTTTGCAGTTCGTGGGCGGCTTCTATGCCCTCAAAATGCCAAAAATCATGCAGGGTATAGTTTATAATCAAAATATAAAGTACGTAGCCAAAGGCGGTTTTTCGTACATGACGATTGGTCATTAGGAATATCGCGCCGATAACTTGGGCAATGCCTGCGATGTAAAGTAAAGGAATGGAGAATGGAATATTGTGGTGAACCATTAAAGTCAGTTGCATGTCAGGGCTTAAGAGTTTGGCAATCCCCGGAACGAAAAAATACAGCGCCAACAAAGATCGCCCCATGATTAGCCATATGTTTGTACCTGTATGTGTCATAAATATTCTCCGGTATTGTAGATGATTTTAATACGCTTTACCATTTTTGTGACGAAAAATCCGCCCGGGCCGACCGATGGCTGGCAGGTCAAGATCAATGTCTGGGTAGTGACAGTGATCATGTTCAGGCTTTCTGGCACCCACAACAAGAAAACTCATCTCGGTACGACTTTTGTTGACGAGGTGATGAGCATTGCCGTCTGACGCTTTATGGGTGCAGACATCACCTGCTTTGAGCGCCGTTTCTCCGCCCTCATCAATGAGAATGCATTCGCCAGATAAAATGTAAATAAGCTCATCTTCAGCGCTGTGCCAATGGCGCTGGGACGCCCAACTCTGCTCGCCAACTTGCGCCGCTGGCAGGGTGACAATACTGACCCCGAATTGATCTAAGCCCCCTGCGTAGCCAACGGGCACGCTGATCTTGTTTTGGCAAGGTAGATTGTGCGGTGACGGATATCCTGTACCGATACGCGGTGTGATATTTTGTAAATCCAGTTTCGGCATATCTTCCCTTTTATATCTTCCCTCTTGCTCTTATTACAAGCTTAGCTTAATTCCAAAACTATGTATAGTTTAGACCCAGCCATATTTGCCAGCCAACTTATCCAGTGCCCGTCGATTACCCCCACCGAAGGAGGGGCGCTTGATCTCTTGCAATCCACACTGGAAAATTTAGGATTTGTTTGCACGCGTTACCCATTTGAAGAGGTTGATAATCTCTATGCGCGCCTTGGCACAATAGCTCCAAATTTTTGTTATGCAGGTCATACGGACGTCGTGCCTATTGGAAACAGAGACGATTGGGATCATGATCCTTTTGGCGGCGTTATTGATGACGGAATTTTATGGGGGCGAGGGGCTGCCGATATGAAAGGCGGGATCGCAGCTTTTGTCAGTGCGATTGCCGCCCTGTTAAATTCAGGCTGGACACCTAATGGCTCGATAAGTTTCCTCATCACGGGCGACGAAGAAGGCCCGGCTCTAAATGGTACAAAAAAAGTTCTGACCGCCATCACTGAAGCTGGCGAAATTATCGACCACTGCCTTGTGGGGGAACCCACCAATCCGAACACGCTCGGCGAAATGATGAAAATTGGGCGGCGGGGCTCACTCAATGGGATAATTACGGTTACGGGCACGCAGGGGCATGTTGCCTATCCTGATTTGGCAGGTAATCCAGTGCCAATTTTACTAAAAATTCTAACTGCACTTACGACCAAACAGCTCGATACTGGCAATGATAATTTTCAAGCCTCAAACCTCGAAGTCACCAGTGTCGACGTAAACAACCCTGCTCATAATATTATCCCGCAAAGCGCGACAGCAAAATTTAATATTCGCTTTAATACGGAACATACAGGTGACGATTTACTGGACTGGCTAGAGGGGGAGCTTACCATCGCCCGCCGCGAATTTAAAGGTATTATTGCAGCGGACTTAACTGTACCTGGCCACCCTTTTTTGACGGTGCCGTGTCAATTTAGTGACTACTTAAGCGCCGCTATAAAAGATGTGACAGGGCTCACACCAAAATTATCCACGAGCGGCGGGACATCTGACGCCCGCTTTATCACGCATTATGCCCCCGTTATCGAATTTGGCCTGATCGGAAAAACCATCCACCAAGTTAATGAACATGCCAATGTTGACGACATAAACAATTTATGTGAAATCTACCAATCTCTTTTAAGGAGGTATTTTTCAAGGTGATTATAAAAGGTATTTTAAAAGCCGTCAAAGGCGACGAAACATGGCAAGAGGAATTTGACCTCACCACGCCTGCTTTTTATAGGTCATATGCGGCTTTGGTTTTATGTATTCCGCTCTTTGTTCTGATTATTATGGCCGTAGTCAAATACAATGACAATCCTGGTATTGTTCCCTTTGTAGAGATCAATATTATTCTGGCCATAATGGGGCTATCGTTTTCTGTCATTGCCTATGTCCTGACCCTTATGTTTAATACACAAAGCATATTCCGCCCTTGGGTTATCGTGCGCAATTGGGCTTTTTTAGGGATTATTACCGCCATAGCGATTGCATTTGGACTTTATCTACTTGGTCTCTTGCCGTTTTCAATTGCCTATATGATCGGGTTGGCTTTATATCTCGGCATATTGGCTCTCGACATTTCTTTGGCCGTACATATTGCCAAATTTGATTGGGCGGGGGCTGTATTTAGTGCCATCCTGATCAGCATGACCAGCATTATGATTTTATATCTTGGCCTTTTACAGGCCTTATCGTGATCAATAGTCTACACGCATAAAATACAAACCATCTGGCGGGGCAACGGGGCTACACATTGTTCGGTCACAGGATTTGAGCATGGCTTCGATATGGGTGGAGTTTAACTTTCCCGTTCCCACTTCGGATAATGCCCCTGTTATGGAGCGGATTTGTCGATGTAGAAATGAGCGGGCTTGCGCGTGAATATGGATCTCCTGACCAACACGCGCCACGGATAACGCGTCCAGTTTCTTAATTGGAGATTTAGCCTGACATTGTTTATCGCGAAATGTCGTGAAATCATGCTCGCCCAGTAAAACCCCTGCCGCATGGTTCATAAGCTCTGCATCCATTTTTACAGGAATACGCCACACCCGCCCCTTGTCCAAAGACAGCTTCATACGGCGGTCAAGTATGCGGTAAAGATAAGTGCGAGACTGTGCGTCAAACCGGCAATTAAAATCGGGGGCAACAATCTCTGCCTCCAGAACGGTTATCGGGTGTTTGCCCAAATGAAAGTTGAGCCCGTCGCGCAATTTATCAGCTCGCAAGTTTTTACGCATATCCAAATGACCCACTTGGCCAAGAGCGTGTACGCCGCTATCCGTGCGCCCCGCGCCAAATACTTTCACAGGCGTACCGTCTATAGCAGACGCCGCCGCCGCCAATGCCCCTTGAACGCTTGGTTGATTTTTCTGGATTTGCCAGCCCATAAAAGGTGC
>JAESQI010000277.1 GCA_016765255.1 Robiginitomaculum sp.
TCGCGCCTGATTGTAGAGCTTGATAAATCTCTCCGCCTGATAATTTAACAGCCGCCCCGCCCATGCGCCTGATGACTTCGCCGCCCATGCCTGGCATACGCATTTTCAAGCCTTTGAAATCCTCCAGAGAATTGATTTCTTTTTTAAACCAGCCCCCCATTTGGTGCCCAGTTGTCCCTGCATGCATGGCTTTTATATTAAATTTTGCGGCTAGATTGTCCCAGAGCTCTTGCCCGCCACCAAATTTTATCCAGCCCGTCATTTCACTGGCCGTAAGCCCCATGGGAACAGCGGTGAAAAAACTAAACCCTTTGGCTTTGCCTTGCCAGTAATATTCGGCGCTGTGATACATATCAGCGGCCCCCGTAGAGACGGCGTCAAAGACTTCGGTAGCTCCAACCAACTCGCCAGCCGAAAAAACTTTAACCTCAATACGGCCATTGGTCATGGTATTTACATATTGCGCAAACCTATTTGCCATCACCCCAAGGCCCGGAAAATCTTTTGGCCATGATGTGACAAGGCGGAGTTGTTTGAGGTTTTTGCCAAGTGCAGGCGCGCCCAAACTACCCGAACTATTCGTTTGTATTTGCGTTTTATTTTTCCCCAATACGGCAAGTGTACCCGCACCTGTTGCCAGTGCAGCTGCTGCTGTGAGTATATGCCGTCTTTTCATATCATCCCCGAATATAGTCAAACTTATGTATTTGGAACCCAACCAGTATCCCCTAAATTTCATAGGGTTTATAGCGAGATTTGTATTGCATTTTTTGACTATTTTCCACCCAATACCCAAGGTATAAAAACTCAAAACCAGAGTATTGACAGAGCTTCAAATGATCTAAAATCATGAAGCTACCTAAACTACGGCGGGTGAGGGCAATATCAAAAAAACTATATACCATAGACAGGCCGTCTTGAAGCGTATCTGTTATACAGCAGGCAAGTAATTTGCCATTTTGATCTCTGTATTCAAAAATTTCTGTAATGCTGGCACAATCCTCCACCATCATTTCGTATTGCTCAAAATCGATATCTGACATCCCGCCGCCGTGATGACGGGAATTTAAGTATTTTGATAACAGAGCATATTGTTCTTGCGTGGCATAATTTTCAACAATTTCACGCGTAATATCTTTGTTTCGTGCCAAGACACGCTTGAAGCTTTTCCCAAGTGCGAAATCTTGTGCACATACCCTGAGCGAGCGGCAAGCTTTACAGGTTTCACAGGCTGGCCTATAGATCACATTTTGTGAGCGGCGAAATCCAGATTGTGTGAGATAATTATTCAGGTGAGGGCCATCCAACGGATCAAGCGCCGTAAAGATTTTACGCTCCCATTGATCTTCAAGGTACGGGCAGGGGGCGGGCATCGTGATATAAAATTGTAACTTATGAGGATCAAAATGCCGTGTCATAAAATATCTATACCATGGCTATATTGAGAATACAAAAGGCAAGATGAGAATATAACTCACCCATATCAAGAGTATCAAAGGAATGCCGAATTTTGCAAAATCAGAAAACCTGTAATGCCCCGGCCCCATAACCAGTAAATTGGTTTGGTAAGCAATCGGTGTGGCAAAGGAACAGTTTGCGGCAAACAATACTGTCAGGACAAGAATTTTGGGATCAATTCCTGTTTGTTGAGACACATTGATTGCAATCGGTGCAAACAAAATTGCAGTAGCAGCATTTGACAGTAGGTTTGTCATGACGGCTACCAATAAAAACAAGCCCGCAATTAAGACCTGCGGCCCATAGCCTTGTAATGCGCCGACAACATTTTGCGCGATATATCCTGCACCGCCAGTATTTTGAAGGGCGATCCCCATGGCAAAGGCGGCCCCGATCAACATGAAAATTTTCGTGTCCAACGCCCGAATAGCTTGGCGTATATTCAGACACCCTGTTGCAATCATCAAGGTTGCCCCTGCAAAAGCTGTGTGGACTATGGGCAAGAGGCCAATCGCGGCACACCCGATAACAGCTGCAAAGATAAGGCGGGCAATGTTTGCGCGCCGAATATCGGGCAAGTCTTGGGTTTTCCAATCCAGAAGTAAAATGTCATGGTGGTTACGCATAGCTTCGATTTGCGGAACATAACCAAATAACAATAAGACATCGCCTTCTTTAAGTCTGATGCGGAGCATACGCTCGCGAACCATGCGGGAGCGCCGCTGAATGCCCAAAACCAAACATCCCGTCTGCTGCTGAAAACCAGCCTGTTCAATAGTACGCCCGACCATGCTTGAGCCTGGCGCAATCACGGCTTCGCTAATCACTATTCTATCCGTGCGGTTTTCTTGTTGTTTAAACCCTGACACATTGAGCATGCCCTCTAAGTATTCTGGATAGGAAGACATCAAACCTGTTAAAGCTTTTCGGGTCGCCGACACCGTAAGGATATCGCCTACACACAAGGCATCTTCGAACGGGGGCAATAGTTTTTTTGATCCACGCTCAATATGGCGAACCGTCATCATGCGCAAATCAGTAAATAGTCCTGCAACAGGTGTTTTCCCCACAAGAGGGTGATTGGCTGTTAACCGAATAGGGGCGATATATTGTTGTCCAGAATGTTGCAAATCATTTTTGTTGAGTGGCCTTTGCGGTAACAACCATTTTGAGAATACAACAATGTAAATTGCGCCTATGACGGCAAGGAATAGACCTGGTATTGCAGGATCGAAAAATGCGAGAGTTTCACCTGTCGTGCGTTCAAACGCACCAGCAACAAGGATATTGGTTGATGACCCTATCAATGTCGTCATGCCTGCCAATATGCAAATAAAGCTCAGCGGCATCATATATTTCGATGCAGATCCTCTTAATTGTAAGGCCATAGCCGAAAGAATAGGAATAAACATCACAACAACTGGCGTGTTGTTCATAAACATGGACACGATAAATGCCGTCAGAAATACCGCAAACATAGTTCGCCTCGGATAAGCATCTAAATACGAATTTAATTTTCGGGTTGGCCCTAACAAAGCACCCGTATGAAAAATGCCTTGACCAATAATCAGGAGGGCTAAAATCGTAATGAGGGCAGGATCGGCAAACCCTGACAGCAAACTGCGCGCATCTAAATTGACCGAAGTTTCTGGAGCAAATATTTGGAAAAACACGAGAAGTGTCGCCAATATACCTGCCGAGACCAGTTCGATTGAAAACTTGTCCAAAACATAAAATCCAACGCCGATCAGTACGATACCAAATGTCATCCACATTTGCCAAGTTTGTTGTATCAGTTGCATATCCATAAACTATGCGTATCATCTATTGACTGTCTTGCAAATCATGGAGTGAAAAAATGGCAAAACTCGCATTTTTAGGTCTTGGCGTTATGGGTTTTCCTATGGCGGGGCATTTGCAGACTGCTGGCCATGATGTGTGCGTGTGGAACCGCACATCAAGTAAAAGCGCAGTTTGGGCAAAGCAATACACGGGCAAGGCAGAGAAAACTGTAGAAGACGCCGTTACAGGGTGTGACATGGTGATGATGTGCGTGGGTAATGATCAAGATGTTATGGCCGTTGCAGCACCCGCTATTACTGCTATGGAAACAGGCAGCATTCTGGTCGATCACACGACGGCTTCGGCCATTTGCGCTCGAAGTTGTAATGAAATGGCAATGCAAAAAGACATAGGGTTTTTAGACGCACCCATTTCGGGCGGAGAAGCGGGCGCGGTCAATGGCCAACTTACCATCATGTGCGGTGGTGATGAGCAAGTCTATGACAAAGCTCTCCCCATACTTGAAATTTATGCCAAAGCCATAAAACATATGGGGCCAGTAGGCGCAGGGCAACTCACCAAAATGGTTAACCAAATATGCATTGCGGGGACGTTACAAGGTTTGTCCGAAGCATTGAATTTTGCACAAAGAGCAGGGCTCGATGTTGACGAAGTTGTCGAGGCCATCGGCAAGGGGGCAGCGCAGAGTTGGCAAATGGATAACAGAGCCAGGACAATGGGGCGAGGGGAGTTTGAATTTGGCTTCGCTGTGGATTGGATGCGTAAAGATTTGCAGATAGCCATTGACGAAGCCGCCACCAACGGAGCCGATATGACTTTGACAAAATTGGTTGACGGGTATTACGCAGACATTCAAAATATGGGCGGTAATCGTTGGGATACGTCAAGCTTAATCAAACGGTTAAAGTGAGGGTAATATGAAAAAAATCATTCTATGGCTTATCGTTGTCGTCTCCGCACTTTTATTGCTAGGTGCTGGTATTGTTGGCGCAAATTATTTTAGCACATCCCTTAAATCTCAATCGGGGCAAGGAAAAAATGTCGAGAATACAGGCGAAACGATTACAGTCCTAAACTGGAACATTGGGTATGCGGGTCTTGGCCACGATTCTGATTTTATCACGGACGGGGGTAAAAACTTGTACCCACCGAGCAAGCAGAGCGTGGAGACAAACTTAAAGGGCATTCAAAATCTCATCGCCGCTCACCCTGCTAACATTCATTTGTTTCAAGAAGTCTCCGAGCCAGACATGCTGACATTAGGCGTTGATGTACTGGACGGACTACGTTCCGTTCTCCCAAATCAAGATTGGTATTTTACCAATGATATTAGCACACGCTTTATCCCGCAAAAGAATGCCATGCATCATGGTCTGGCCATTTTTTCTGGGATAAAAACCTTGCCCACAAAAACCATTCGCTTGCCACTAGAGCCAACGCGCCTCAATGGCATTTTGAAAAGGCAATACCATATTCAATACCAAGAGCTTACAGACAGACGCGGCAAAAACTGGGTGATTATCAATATACACCTCTCTGCCTTTGACGAAGACGGTAATATCCGCATTAAACAATTTGAAGAACTCCTTGTAATTGCAGATCAATTTTACCAAGAGGGCAAATATGTTGTGATTGGCGGAGATTGGAATATGCAACTCACCCCAACAGATTTCCCAACCACGACCAAAGAAAAGTATTTATTCTGGCTCAAAGTGCTTCCCAAAGAGAAGCTAAAGCCTGGGTGGCAACTTTTATTTGACGCAGAAGTACCAACAGTGCGCACCAATGAGCGCCCCTATAATAAGGGTGAAAATTACACCACAATCATTGACGGTTTCTTGTTTCTCCCAATGTGAAAGCTTTAACAGTCAAGACACTGGATACGAATTTTCAGTTTACGGATCATCAGGCTATCTACGGCGAGTTTGAGGCCAAACCCTAATTCAGCACAGGGGCGAAGCCCTAATTTAGCACAGAGGCGAAGCCCTAATTTAGCACAGAGGCGAAGCCCTAATTTAGCACAGAGGCGAAGCCCTAATTTAGCACAGGCACACCAATAAGCATTGGATGCAAATAAGCAATTATCAACCAATAAAACAATGTGCCAAGACCAATCGCGAGAATGTCGCCTAAAATACTTGCTTGCTTAACTGCTATTTCTCTACCCGCGACGGCAAACCAGTCGATCAAGGCAAAGAGTAGAAACCCGCCAAATAAGAGAAGCGAATTAAGCTCACCATTTGCGAGTAAATGACCAGCACTCCATAAAATAATGGCGATTAACATAGGGTGTCTCAAAAGTTGTTTCAAATAACCGCGTGGGCCATAGGCACTCATCAAAATAATGAATACGGGCAGCATCAAGGCCAACAAAGCCGAATGCCCCCAGCTTGGCGGGGTAAAAATAAGCGTCGAAGGACGGGACAATCCATATCCCCAAACCATGAGAACAAACCCAGCCATGGAGGCAAGGGAGTAAAGCCCCATAAATTTCCCCGCGCCAATTTTTTCTTTTATATCCCGCCCAATTTCGCGAGACCTAAAGGCGGAATATAAATGTGCGCTAAAAAATATCGCCAAGCCCAAA
>JAESQI010000278.1 GCA_016765255.1 Robiginitomaculum sp.
ATTTAGGTTAAATGGAGAGCTGCAAGCTCGTTTTAACGCAATGATTGGCGACGTCATTTCCATCCCAATCCCAATAGAAAAGCGCGGGATTAACACCGTGGAAATTCGTGTGGCAAGCGTCCAAGGTGAATTAACGCCGCTTAACAATATCATTGTGGCTGATATTTCAGGTGTGCGCGACAGGTTGCGCGTATTGCTGATCACGGGTGAGCCTCATATGGGGGGGCGGGCTTGGCGTAATTTACTCAAATCCGATCCATCTGTTGATTTGGTTCAATTTACCATTCTGACTAACCCTGGCAAGAAAACCACCAACGCCCCCGCCGATGAGCTTTCCCTGATCCGTTTTCCTGACCGCGAATTATTTGAAGAAAAACTCGACGAATTTGATCTGGTCATTTTTGACCAATTTAAGCGCCGCTCTATAAATAATGGTGGCCGCATCATCCCTATGCTCAGCCCCTATTATATCGCCAATATTTCTGAGTATGTTGAAAATGGCGGCGCATTACTGATTGCAACAGGCGCTGCATTTGCGGGCGATGAAAGTTTAGCCCGCTCACCGCTCATCGCCGTCTTACCCGCTCAACCCAGCGGTAAAATGGAACTCGGGGCATTTCGGCCAAATATAAGTAAAAAAGGGCAGCGTCACCCCATCACTCAAATTTTCCATGGGTCAATAGCAGAGAATTGGGGGCGGTGGTACCGCACTATTGACGCAGATGTCATCGGCGGCGATGTCCTTATGGTTAGTGATAATAACAAGCCTTTACTGATTGTTGACAAGGTCAAAAAAGGTCGGGTAGGTCTCCTACTTTCTGACCAAGCTTGGTTATGGGCCAAAGGCCATGATGGCGGTGGCCCGTATAATGAAATGTTCAGACGCCTATCTCATTGGCTTATGGGCGAACCTGACCTTGAAGCCGAGCGCTTAACCGCGTCAATTACAGACGGCATATTAACAGTCGATCATTTCTCATTAGACGACGAAGCAAAGACTGCTAACATTTTAACGCCAAGTGGTCAGATACAAACATTGACACTACGAAAGATCACACCCGGACATTACCGCGCCGTCCAAGACGCTACTCGCTTAGGTGCTTACCGTATTGACAGTGGAAAACTGAGCACACTCGTTGCGGCTGGTGCTTTAAACCCCCATGAATTCAAGCATATTATTGCCACATCCAAAATACTAAACCCGCTTGTTAATGTGAGTGGTGGCGGTAGTTTTTGGCAGGCGCAAAATGCAAATTTACCTGACATTCGCAAAGTAAATCGCCGCACAAAAACATCTGGTAAATCCTTTGCAGGCCTCGTCAACAACCAAGCCTATGATGTTACCAGTTCTCGGCGCACGCCATTTGGGCCAAGTTGGCTATATTTTTTACTCATTTTACTGGCATTGTTGGGAGCATGGCGCCTCGAAGGCAAGTAATTATGAATGTAAATAATTATGAAGGTAAATAATTATACAGCTTGGTTAAAGCTTTTTAAGCCTGTTCATGCTAGTCAGTGGAAAAATTATTAGGATTGTTATGAACACCCATATAAAAATCATACTCTTATGTCTAAATATCGGCTCTTTAAGTGCATGTACAACGGCTAAAGTCGCTGGAAAAGTCGCAAGCCTCCCGTTTAAAGCCGTTTATAAAACGGGTGAGGTGGCAGGAAAAAGTGTATATTTTACTGGTAAGACTGCTGGCAAAGGGGTGTATTTTACGGGAAAAACAGCGGGGAAAGGAACTTTTCTCGCAGGTAAAGGAACTTTTCTCGCGGGTAAAGGCGCATATCATACAGCCAAAATACCCGTTAAAATCACCAATGCAGCCCTTGATACTAGCGTAAAAGTTCTGACCGTTTCCACAAAAGTGGTAGACCTAACGGGTAAGGTCGTCACGGTGAGCCGCACACTACAACGTAGCGAAGTCGATGCCTATGTCGCTCAAGCGCAAGGGGCATCAAATGTAATTGGCATCTTGGTTGACATTTTTAGAGGCACGTAGTCGTTAAAACCTTCACACAAGTGTTATTTGCGAATTGGCCATAATTGTGCTATTCTCTGCGTCGAGAGAGCAAATATGAATTGGAGTCCCCCTATGAAAAAATCAGCCCTTAACAAAATCGCCATTGGAACCAGCATAGCCATCGCATTTGCGATGAGTAGTGTGAGCATGTCAACACTTGCCCATGCTGCAAATAGCCAGTCATTTACGTCCACAATGAGCGCGCAAACAACGCCCATTCGGATCAATGTTGTCCTCGGAGATGATCTTGCTTACCGTGCTGATCATGTCTCGAAAAACCGTCGAGATCGTAATGGTACTCGGTCCCTCAGATATGGTTGGTCTGGACAGGGTAAATACGACCAAAGAGATTTGGATAGATTAACCCAACGCCTCAAGAAAAAAATGGAATCCCAATTTGCCAAAAATGGGATCGCCATGAGTGATACATCCAACACTGTTCTGAACATCGTCATCACGGACGCCAGACCCAACAGACCAACATTTGAGCAACTCAAACAACCAGGGCTATCATTGAGGAGTTTTGGTATTGGCGGGGCAAAATTTGAAGCCAGCATGACATCAAGCGGAAGCGATATAGGTACACTTACCTATGCATGGTACGAAACAGATATCATTGACGCCAGTTTCGCAACCACTTGGACGGATGCCAATCGCGCCATTGACAGATTTGCTCGCAAAACCGCAAGAGCTCTAAAATAAACGAGCAGGCTCTAACGCACACCTAACCATTTATGGGTTTGCAAGCTTAAATTCCAACGGGGGTGAGCAAGACAATAATCAAAAGCGGCTCGCGCACTAGAGCCGCTTTTTTTATGTCCAAGATAAGTCTCGTCAAGAGGCTGTAAGGAAAAAACCTTAAAATCCATATGAGCAAAATCCTCAGGGCCGTTCTCCTTTTGTGGATAGACGAGTTTTAATTCGTCACCACTTGTTTGCTTAAGAGGTGCGTCTGCCTTGGGACTGACACACAGCCAATCTATGCCTTTGGGCGCTGCTAATGTCCCATTGGTTTCAACAGCAATCTTAAACCCATAATCATGCAAGGCGGCGATTAAAGGTGGGTCGAGTTGTAAAAGTGGCTCTCC
>JAESQI010000279.1 GCA_016765255.1 Robiginitomaculum sp.
GGGATGTCGTCCAGGGCGGTTGAAACGGAGAGGAGTACGTCTAAAACGCGGCCCTTATGGCCTAATTCTTCCAGTTCGTCTAGTGTTAATGCAGTGTTTTGTATAAACGGCCCGACGGCGGTGCGGCGCAAATTAAGCGCGTATCCTTCTGTGCCGAGCGCGTGGGCAAGGTCACGGGCTAAAGAGCGAATATATGTGCCTTTGCCGCACGTTACGCGTAAAATTGCGGTGTCTTTTGTGGTCTCTAATACCTCTAAGCTATCAATGCGGACGGTGCGGGCTTTCATTTCAATCTCTACCCCTGCTCGGGCAAGGTCATAGGCGCGCTTGCCATCAATTTTGATAGCGGAAAATGCAGGCGGAATTTGCGATATTTCACCGATAAATTCAGGCAATGCGTCTTCTATTTGGGCGCGTGTAGGCCGTACATCGCTAGCGGCCTCCACCTCCCCTTCCGCGTCTAAGGTCGTGGTGCGTTCTCCCCATTTTATCTCGACCTCATATATTTTTACGGCCTCGACTAAAAACGGAACGGTTTTGGTAGCGTCGCCAAGCGCAATGGGGAGAATGCCGCTGGCCAGTGGATCAAGCGTCCCCGCATGGCCGGCCTTCCTCGCTTGATATAACCACCGTACTTTCCCCACAGCCTGTGTGGAGGTCATACCGTAAGGCTTATCAAAATTGACCCATCCATGAACAGGATTACCCTTTTTACGTCTTGCCATTGTTTGTTTTCCTACGGAGATAAAAATAAAAATTACGACTTTACATATATGTTACATTGTGTGAAAAATCTATGCGCGTCATTAGCGCATATAAAAACTGGGGGAAACCATGAATATTAAAACACTTAGCCTTTTAGGGCTCACCTTTTCGTTGTGCGCATGTGCGACGGTAACGCGGGGCAAAGAAGACACGGTTCACTTTTTATCTACACCGCCACAAGCCGAAGTTCGGATTGAAGATATGACTGGTAAATTAGGCGATGTATCTTGCACAACGCCTTGCGAAATTGACTTGAGTAGAAAAGTTACTTTTATGGCGCATTTCTCTAAAGAGGGTTTTAGTTCTATTGCCGCAAAAATCATTCCCAAAATTGTAACGGCAGGTGGTACGGCTATGGCAGGTAATGTGCTTCTTGGGGGTGTTATTGGCGCCGCCATTGATGGCTCAACTGGTGCGATGAATGATTTATTGCCAAACCCTGTTTCCGTAAAATTAAACCCAACAGGAACACCGTCTGAACTTATTACAGTTTTGACCAAAAAAGACCGTAAGGCAGCAAAAAAAGCAGCAAAGGACGCTGCAAAAGAAGTAAAGAAGGTTGCTAAAGAAGCAGAAAAGGCGGCTAATGACACGTCGTAAATAATAATAAAAACTTTACTAAAACAAAAACCCTTGGATTAAGCCCCAGGGGTTTTTGTATTGGGGTATCGTCACTTATATTCGAAATATTTGTCATCCCAGACTTGATCTGGGATCTCGCCGTTCCGTAGAGATTCCAGCTTACGCTGGAATGACAGTGTGATAAATTACTCTTCCCCATCTTTCCTCAAATCCCGCGTAATGCTGGGATGTGACATCAGGATTTGCATGTCTGTGGCGGTTTGGAAGGTGACGTCTGCTTCAAAACGCAGGGAGGGAGTCGAGCGCATGGTCATTTCGCGGCCCAATCGCCCACGCAAAAACTTCGAACACCTATTAAGGGCCGCAATGATTTTATCCGTATCGCCGACACCGCCAAGGGGGGCGGCGTAAACTCGCGCACGCTGTAAGTCGGGAGAAGCCTGTACTTCTGATATGGTGATCGACACACCTTTCAAGTCAGGGTCGCGCAGTTCCTCGCGGGCCAGAATATCCACTAAAGCCCGGCGAATAAGTTCACCAGCTTGCAATTGTCTTTGCGATGGTTGTTTGGTTCGGTTTTTCATTTTATTATTCTTTATTGTGTTAAATTTTGGCGACCAATGATGCGTTCTATGAAAACTATTTCGCCATTTATGTTAAAATATATAGTGTGAGTGTGAAAAATACTGCGGCGAGAACCAAGGGATATGTGATCTACTTTCATAAACTGTAACGGGTATTGCGCAATATATGCGAAATGATTGGTTAATTCATCGTGGTATAATACTGCAGTTTCAAGCCCATATTTTATAACGCCATAGGTGAGAATATCATCAATATCATTTTCTGCTTCAAGGCTAAGTCGGTAGCTGGCCATTGTTTTTCATTCTGGCAATGACATCCACCTTGATTTGATCCATCGTACGTGTACCAGCACCACTATCTCGGCCTTTTCGTACTTCCGCTCGTAAGCTTTGCAAGTTTACATCAAATAATTGGGCCTTGCGGATGAGGTCGCGCATGACTTCACTATCATTGGTATAATTACCAGATGAGATTTGTGCTTTCACCCAATCGTCCTGTTGCTTGGTAAGGCTAATTGACTTGCGAACTGTCGCCATATTTGCGCTCCATAATAATATTGGTGCATTATGGTGCAAATAGTATTAAAATTCAACTGGATTATTGTTTTAGCTTAATCCAATGTACGTGTTAGCATCTCAACGGTGAAGCACTCGATCATATCGCCTTTTTTCAGGTCATGATATTTTTCGAATCCCATACCGCATTCCATGCCAGCGCTGACGGATTTGACTTCGTCTTTAAAGCGTTTCAGGGTGGACAGTTCACCTTCATGAATAACCACATCATCGCGCAACAGACGCGCGCCTGCGCCGCGCTCAACCTTGCCTTCGGTGATTTTACAGCCTGCAATATTGCCAAGTTTGTGAATGTGGAAGACTTCGAGAACTTCGGCGTAGCCAATAAAGGTTTCTTTGCGCTCTGGCGCTAACATGCCTTCGAGCACACCTTTCACGTCGTCAAGCAGCTCATAAATAATCGAGTAATAGCGAATTTCTACGCCTTCTTTTACCGCCAGAGCTTTGGCCTGTGGGTTGGCGCGCACATTAAAAGCAAGCACGGGCGAACCTGATGTTTTGGCCATCATGATATCGCTTTCATTGATACCGCCAACGCCGCCGCCAATAATACGGGCGCGAACATCCTCGTTACCAAGGACTTCGAGCGAGCTTTTAATCGCTTCTACAGACCCTTGCACATCCGCTTTAATCAAGATCGGCATTTCGTCGATTTGTTTGTCTTTGAGGCGGGCAAGCATTTGCTCCATTGTAGCAACGGCACTGGCCTTGTCAGGCCCTTGCTTGCCTTTGCGAATGCGGTAATCAGTGATTTCGCGGGCTTTGGCCTCGTCTCGTACCACTGCGAAAGGCTCGCCGGGCGCAGGGGCGCCGCCAAGACCTAAAATAGCCACAGCGTCAGATGGGCCAGCCGTTTTTAAGCGCTTACCATGTTCGTCGGTTAAGGCTTTGACCTTGCCGTAATATTTACCAGCCACAACAACTTGACCAGGTTTAAGCGTACCGCGCTTAACCAGAATTGTTGCTACAGGGCCGCGACCTTTTTCGATTTTACTCTCGATGACAACGCCGTCCGCCCGTCTTTTTGGGTTGGCTTTCAGATCAAGAAGTTCGGCTTGTAAAATAATGGCTTCAGCCAATTCTTTGAGGCCTGTTTTCTTAAGCGCAGAGACGTGTACAACCTGCACTTCACCAGACATGCTCTCGGTAATCACTTCGTGTTGAAGCAAATCCGTTTCAATTTTTTGTGGATTGGCATCGTAATGATCCATTTTATTGATGGCAACAATCAACGGTGTTCCCGCCGCTTTGGCGTATTTAATGCTTTCAATGGTTTGCGGTTTCACCCCGTCGTCAGCCGCGACCACAAGAATGACAATATCAACAGCAGCTGCGCCCCGTGTACGCATGGCGGAAAAAGCGGCGTGTCCCGGTGTATCGAGAACCGTAATGCTCTCGCCGGATTTAAGTTTAAGTTGGTAGGCACCAATATGTTGGGTAATGCCGCCTGCTTCGCGAGACGCCACATCTGTGGCGCGCAATGCGTCCAATAAAGATGTTTTGCCGTGATCCACATGGCCCATCACCGCAATCACAGGGGCGCGAGGTTTAAGCGTGTCTTCTGGATCAATATCTGTCGCGAGGAAATCATCTTCCACATCGCTATCGGCAACCCGCCTGACCGTGTGACCAAAGTCTTCAACGATCAGCTGGGCCGTATCTGCGTCCAAGACCTCGTCGGCTTCAGACATAGTGCCTTGTTTCATAAGGTAGCTAATGACGTCCCGTGTGCGTTCGGACATGCGATTGGCCAAATTGGCGATTGTAATGCTTTCAGGAATGGTAACTTCGCGGTAAACTTTATCTTTGCCCGCTGCCCCGCCGAGTCTTGCAGCTTTTTCTTTTTGACGAGCGCGGCGCAAGGATGCCAGCGAACGTTGACGGTCTTCTTTGCCCTCAAGAGCGTTGACAATGGTGAGCTTGCCGCGTCTACGGCCCTGATCGCTCCCGCGAGAACGGCTGGGTTTTGTTGGTTGTTGACGGGTCTTTTTGACCCGACCACCCGCAGCCTCCAGGGCTGATTTATGGGGGGTTGTGCTGGGGGCCGTATCGCGGCGGCTTGCGTCATCAGGTCTGGAATCAGTTTGATGTTGGGCGGCGAGGGCTTCGTGGGCCGCACGCTCTGCTTCTGTCGCCTTTTTTTCAGCTTCGATCTCTTGGAGTGCACGTTTCGCCTCTAAAGCTTTGCGGTCATCTTCGGCGCGTTCCTGTCTGGCTTCTTCCTCGGCCTTGCGTACATTATCACGGGCAGCGCGTTCAGCTTGCGCTTTCCCGACAGCGTCTTGACGTTTTACATATTCTTCTTTTGACAAACCAAGTCTGGCAGCGGCAGCGGCAATTAAATCCACCTTTGGTTTTGCGGGCGCAGTA
>JAESQI010000280.1 GCA_016765255.1 Robiginitomaculum sp.
ACTAAGATGAGGGTTTTCGGATTCTAGAGTTTCGATGAGTTCAGATTTTAGCATATGTCCTCTTGATACATTCCCAGTCGGGCTACGCCCTCCTCGCCTCTTGATGTATTTTGACCTTCAAACGTGGCCTCGTCAAGGGTTAGGACAAATCTAAATTTTTCAGACGGGATTTTATGTCGTCTCGTGCCATGCGAAAACGGGTCAAAAGATCGCGTTTCGTCAATTTAGGGTCATCACTGGCGGGGTCGGTTAATGGCCAGTGCAGATGTTGAGTATTATTTGGTATAGTTGGGCATATTTCGTCCGCGCACAGGGTAATAATAATATCAATGTCCTCTAAACTGATCTGGTCAATAGATTTAGATGTGCGCGCACCCATATCAATGCCAAGTTCCGCCATAACGGTCACTGCATATGGATTGACACATGTGGGGGTCGAGCCTGCGCTTTGCGCGACAATTCTTTCCCCAAACATTTGCCGGGCCAAACCTTCCGCCATTTGGCTACGGGCGGAATTGGCGACACATAAAAATAGGATATTTTTCATAGGTCATACTTAACAGAACAGGTGTGATTGTCCCATAAAAAAAGCCCCTTCGGCGCAACCGAAAGGGCTTTATATTTAAAACTGAGCGACAACCTTAGTCTTCGGTTTTCATGGCCGCGCCAAGGATGTCGCCAAGGGACGCGCCTGCATCAGTTGAGCCGTATTGAGCCACAGCTTCTTTTTCTTCGGCATATTCAAGAGCCTTGATAGAGAGCAGTGCTTTGCCCGCTTTTTTGTCAAATTTGACAATCAGCGCGTCAATTTTATCTCCAACAGCGAAGCGTTCAGGACGTTGATCGGAACGTTCACGAGACAAATCAGATTTCCGAATAAAGGCTTTGCCTTCATTGTCATCGCCGTAACTCACTTCAATACCGCCATTGTTCACTTCTGTGACAATACACGTAACCGTTTTGCCTTTAGAGGCTCCCGGCACTGCACCTGTGTCTTTGATCAATTGTTTGATACCAAGTGAAATGCGTTCTTTCTCGATATTGACTTCGAGAATTTTCGCTTCAACCATGTCGCCTTTGGTATATGTTGCCAAAGCTTCCTCGCCTGATATATCCCAAGATAGATCAGACAAATGCGCCATGCCGTCAATTTCACCGTCAAGGCCGATAAACAGACCAAATTCGGTAATTGACCGAACTTCGCCTTTAATGGTTGACCCAACAGGGGAACGGTCAGTGAAGCTATCCCAAGGGTTATCTAGGAGTTGCTTAATGCCCAAAGAAATACGACGTTTTTCTGGATCAACTTCGAGGACAACAACTTCGATCTCTTGTGAGGTCGAAACGATTTTTCCCGGATGAATATTTTTCTTCGTCCAGCTCATTTCTGAAACATGGACAAGACCTTCAACGCCTTCTTCAAGTTCGATAAAGGCGCCGTAATCTGCAATGTTGGAAACTGTACCGGTGAGTTTCGTACCCGATGGGTATTTAGCAACGGCAGCGAGCCAAGGATCTTCAGACAGTTGCTTCATACCAAGGCTAATGCGTTGCGTTTCCGCGTTGATACGGATGATTTTCACTTTGATAGTTTCGTCAACGGTTAAAATTTGACTCGGATGGCTTACCCGACGCCATGACATATCTGTCACATGCAAGAGGCCATCAATGCCGCCAAGATCAACAAAGGCACCGTAATCAGTAATGTTTTTAACAATCCCTTCGCGCACTTCGCCTTCTTTGAGGTTATTCACCAATTCAGAGCGTTGCTCGGAGCGGCTTTCTTCCAAGATGGCACGGCGTGACACCACGATATTGCCACGAGGGCGATCCATTTTCAAAATCATAAATGGTTGGTCTTGGTTCATCAATGGCGCTATATCGCGTACTGGGCGAATGTCCACTTGTGAACCTGGCAAGAATGCATTGAGACCACCAAGGTCAACAGTAAATCCGCCTTTAACGCGGCTAACAATGGCGCCGTTAACAGGCTTACCGGCATCAAATACTTTTTGCATTTTAATCCAGCCTTCTTCGCGGCGGGCTTTGTCGCGCGAGAGAACGGCGTCGCCAAGAGCATTTTCGATGCGCTCAAGGTAAATATCAACTTCGTCGCCGACGGCAACGGCAGTATCATCGCCCGGTGTATAGAATTCACGTAGCGGAATACGACCTTCGGTTTTTAGGCCTACATCGACAATAACCATGTCTTTTTCAAGGGCGGTAACAGTGCCTTTAATGACACTGCCTTCGGTCATTGAAGTGGTCTCTAGGGACGCTTCCAACATGGAAGCAAAATCATCAGTGGTGGGATTGAGGGTTTCTTGAGCTGCGCTCATAGTCTTGGTCTCCAAAATATATTTACATGCCGATTGGTTGGTTCCAACGGTCTAGCCCAGCCAATCCGGGCGTCTCAGTGTTCGGGCTGTTACAGTTTAAAGCTTATGCTGACCTTAATACGGTCTCCACCACGGAGTTTCCGTCTCGAACGCCGCTCTCATAGCCAGTTTTGGCGACAGGTGCAAGGGCGGATTTCAGGGGAAATATTGCTGTACAAACCCTTCTTCTATCATTCCCACACTATGTCATTCCAGTGCAAGCTGGAAACCGACACAACACTCAAACCTAAGAGCTTGCAGCAGACCCCGTATCAAGTACGGGATGACAGGGAGTGGCATGCTTAAACCTAACCATTCAAAACCGCATCAACCACCATCTTCGCGGCCTCAAATGCTGCCTCTATGGACAAATTACTTGTGTCCAATAAATGGGCGTCATTTGCTGGTTTTAAGGGGGATTTTGCGCGGGTCATGTCGCGGGTGTCGCGCTCGCTGAGTTGGGCGAGGACTTCGGCGTAGGTTATACTTTCGCCGTAACCAAGCAGCTCCTTATACCGCCGCTCGGCCCGTATATTCGGATCTGCGTCCACATAGAGCTTTACGTCCGCATTTGGGCAGATAACCGTACCGATATCGCGGCCATCTAGGACGGCACCTTTAAAAGGTTTTGCAGGCTTATTGGCAAAATCCTGTTGAAAGGTCAGCAAGGCCGCCCGTACGTCTGGGTGCACTGCAACTTTTGACGCCGCTTCGCCCACAGGGCCACTCTTTAAAATAGGATCATTGAGGTCTGACGATATTAGGGTTTGCGCAAGTTTTGCACAGGCCACATTATCATCCAGTGCAATATGGTCGGTTAAGGCCTTGTGGGCGACGGCGCGGTATAATTTTCCTGAATCCAAATACCCAAAGCCGTAATGGGCGGCCAGTTTTTTAGCCAATGTACCTTTACCCGAGGAAAAGGTTCCGTCTATGGCTATAATTGTCATTATGAGCCCTTCATCAGAATATACTCTATAGGGGCGCCAAGCGTCCCCATCAAATCAAAAAATGTCGGGAAGCTAGTGGCAATCATCGAAGCGTCATCAATGCTAACGGGGGTTTGTGTCCCAAGCCCCAAAATGAGTGCGCTCATAGCAATGCGGTGATCATGCTCGGTTTTAACATGACCGCCGCCTTTAATGGGTGTGTATTGATTGGCCAATTGCCGTGTCCCGCTCACTTTAAGGCTGTCGCCATCAATCGACGCTTTCACCCCGTTTTTGGAAAGAAGAGTATAGGTAGCTGCCAAGCGGTCGCTTTCTTTCACCCGCAATTCCCCGAGGCCGTGCATAACGGTGTCACCCTTGGCAAATGCGGCAATAACTGCGAGAATAGGGTATTCGTCCACCATTGAGGGGACTCGGGCCGCAGACACCGTGACACCGATCAAGCGAGAATGGCGCACATGAAGGTCGGCAATGGTTTCGCCGCCGCTACGCCTAAAATTATCGGCTCGTAAAAACGCCCCCATTTCGGTGAGAACTTCAAACAAGCCCGTTCTTGTCGGGTTCATCATTACGTTTTCAACCACGATATCAGAGCCCGGTACAATCAAAGCTGCCGCAATCAGAAAGGCTGCCGATGAAGGGTCACCTGGTACTTTGATGTTGGTTGCCTTTAACAGCGCCAGCCCTGTTACCCCGACGATTTGCCCGTCGCCCGATTTTTTACGGGTAATGTGCGCGCCAAACGCTGTGAGCATATTTTCCGTATGATCGCGGGTCAGGCGCGTTTCCGTGATTTGTGTTATGCCCTTGGTATTGAGACCAGCCAACATGAGTGCGGATTTAACTTGCGCGGACGCATGAAGCGGGGTGTAGGCGATTGGGTTGAGATTACCGCCCTTGGTTTGGCGTATCGGTAATTTACCTTCATTTGAGCTAAATTTGGCTCCCATTTGTGTGAGCGGATCAAGCACTCGCCCCATAGGCCTCGCCGATAAACTCTGGTCGCCACTATAATCCACGCGAATGTTAAAACCACTCGCGGCCCCCATGACGAGGCGAACCCCCGTGCCTGCATTGCCAAAATTAACAGGGGCGCTCGGTGATTTCCATCCCTTCGCGCCTCGCCCCGTAACTTGCCAATGTCCATCGCCGAGCCGTTTTACCTTGGCCCCAAAACTTTTCATCGCCTCGCTTGTGCGCAAAATATCGTCACCCTCCAGCAAGCCTGTTATCTCGGTTGTGCCTTCAGCCAGCGCGCCCAGAATAAAAGCACGGTGAGAGATGGATTTGTCGCCCGGAGCTCGAACGGAGCCATGAAGCGGATTTTGCGGCATTTTCGCCCGAGTATGTTTCGAGGTATGATGATTTTTCATCTTAAAAACCCATTTTTTGCAGCCATTGTCCGTCATTCCTGCTATTTGTTTGTTGACTTGGCCAAATGAACCGCTAATCAACAAATACATGACCGTGCTCTTTAAAAGGGGCGCGGGGAAATTACAAGGTTATTGCGCAATTTTGCGCCTGTTAATAGGATGAATTAAGTGGCAAAAGTTAATCTGGGCGAAAAACAAGCCTGTCCTGAATGTGAAAAGAAGTTTTACGACCTTACAAAGCGGCCTGCGATTTGCCCCTATTGTTCGTTTAGTTTTGATCCGACCGAACTCACAGCTAAACCAAGTGCCGCCCCGACAAATATTGACGAGACCGCAAAAGACAAGCCTGAAACCGAAACCGACGAAGAAGACGTGGACGAAGACGAAGCAACGGCCAAAGAATTAGAACTTGATGGGGATAGTGCAAATTTTGGCAGCGACGGTAACGGCGACGGTGATGATGACGGCGGCGCAAGCAGATCAACGCCTGATATGGACGGCTTTCAATCAAGTGACGACGAAGATGAGGACGGCGCCTCAACAGCTGAAGACGAAGATGATGCCCGCCCGCCAACCCAAAAGGACGGCGAAGAGCCAGAAGAAGTCGAAATTTAATACCAAGACGGGCCTGCCCGTCACACCTTGATGGGGCCGTAGCTCAATTGGTAGAGCGCTTGCATGGCATGCAAGAGGTCGTCGGTTCGATTCCGATCGGCTCCACCACTTCCCTTACAATTTTCAATATATAAAACAATGGGTTAAATGTGAGTTGCACACTATTCGGAGTTGCAGTCACTCATCTGTATGAGGTCGGGTGTTACTCGTTGGTCACTCTGGATATATGCTGTTGAAGTCTGGGAATCGGTGGCATAGTATCGCTCCATCTTTAACGCAAATGTTAAAGTTTTGCGACGACCCGTTGAACCCACACCCAAAAGTAGACATAAAGCTTTCTAGACGTCAAATCAAATATTATACTTGGTCTCGCGTAATATTACCTATCATCTGCTAATCATTAACAATGTTCAATATGAGCAGTGCTGAAAATTCATTTTTCTCAATTATCCAACATCGCAAGCCATTTTTTCACTGTGTTCAACCCTGTATCAGGATTTCCCGATAATCTGCCCTGATCGATAACACGTTTGTCGAAGGCCCGTAATATGAAGGCTGGCCGTTCGATTGAAACAGTCAGACTGGAAAGAAGATTGTGCACCTTTGTGCGTTCGGCAAGATAAACTACGAAGTTTGAATCAACTAGGTCACGAGTTTCTTGGAATTCGAAAAAGTATTTTGCAGCATGCCTAATGTGACCATTAGACATGGCTCTCTCATCATATATTACGATGAGTAGTGGCTTTGCATCATTGAACGCAACTCTCTCGGCACCATCTAAGCTTTCCAAGGTTTGGTTCTGGAGCCATGTATAGCCGTCAATGGCAGAGGGACGTTTCGTAGACGGGGCTTGGTTATTGGTATTGGTCGAAAGTGCTTCCTCTGTTACCTTTTTAAGGTCTGCATTCTCGATTGTTTCGGTAATCTCACCCGCAAATTTGTTCCTCTCTGCGATCTCGACGCGAAGTTTTGCAGTGTTAACTTGGTGATTTAGGCGACTATTTTCGACTGCCTCGTCAGTTCGCGAATCTCGCATCCGTTTTCCTTGAGTGGCCGGAGCCGTAAGGAGGCCCAGTCCCCACTTAAGATAAGCAAGGCCGAGGATTAGTGCAAATGCAGACAAAGCGGGTAGAAAAAGAAGCGTACAGGGTGTACTATTTGCCTCGAACAATATAATGCGTTCCTGCGCGCTTCCATCAGATACAAACAGGAGAAACAACGCCTTCCAATTCACAGCAGCAGCCGAAAACACGAACGGAAAAAATACGGGGCCACTCAGTTTCGACCGCAGACTTGCAGAAAAGCCGTCGAGAACCATAGAGGTTGCATTTCATGACGTCGCATGTTTATCAAGTGTCGTGCAGTTTGGACGCTACCCCTTACGTACGCTTCTGTCCCAAAGCAGGCATCTAACTATGGGCGTAAACCCGGAAATGAGGGAGTTTAACTATCCAGAGCCGTCATAAATATAACCACTAGTGTCACGGTATTCCCTCAACATTGTTTCCGGTAGCAATCCAAATATCAACATCCCGCTCCAAGATTGCCCACCCCCTCCTGGTGCACCAAGACAACTGTCGCGGTGGTTTGAGTATCACCGCCACCGTTACTCTTTCCACCATAGCGCCCGTCCTCCGAAAAATCAAAGCTAGCTTAATTCTTCAATCGCCTTGAGCTGTGCAATGGCTAGTTCCAACTGCCCATCCGATATCCCCCTCACAAGTACCGCGACCTCCCGGCGCGCACCTTTTAACGGCGGTTCGCC
>JAESQI010000281.1 GCA_016765255.1 Robiginitomaculum sp.
AGACACAAGGCCAAGCCAATAAATTTGCTATAAGAACCAGTTTAGAGAAATCCCATGAAAGAAGGCTGGTAATTTTCCCAACGGAAGCTCCCAAGACTTTTCTAATGCCGATTTCTTTAGTGCGGCGCTCCGCAATAAAAGAGGCTAAAGCATAGAGCCCTAAGCAGGAGAGTAAAACAGCAATAACAGAAAGGCCTATAAACAGGCGCAACGTTCTACTTTCAGATGAATAACTCGCAGCAAGGCTGTCTGACATAAACCGGCGCTGGATGGGGAAATCGGGGACAATCTGCTGCCAGATGCGATCTATTGCCTGTAGCGCGGCAACACTGATCTCAGGATTCAGCCGAATAAGCATGAAATTTCGAAAATTGCCGAGCGTATAGAATCTTGGCTCAATTTCACTATGAATGGAGTGATAACGCGCATCTTCTACCACCCCTACAATTGTGTAGATTGATCTATCTCGATAAATTCCTTCCCCAAGGGCAAGTTCAGGTTCCTCCCAACCCATGGCGCTGATCAGAGCTCTGTTAACTACTACGGCACCGCGAGATCCACCACCTTGATCCGCACTCAATCGAGTGGGTCTGTCAGTGGCGAAGTCATCGCTAATGAATCGGCCTGCCACGAGTGGAATTTCTAATGCGGCGAAAAAGTCTTCACTGATTTGTGCTGATCTTACCGAGTAAGTGATTTCAGCTGCTTCGCCAACCCTCGAGAATGGCAAGACACCACCGCCGGTTTCTGTGGGGATAGCAGTGGATGATGCTACAGCCTCAATACCGGATTCAGCTAGAAGTCGTTCTCGCAGAATATTAAATGAACTCATAGCTCGGCTATTTCGAATATTATCAAGTATCACTACACTGTTAGGATTGAATTCCAATGGAATAGAAAAGGCATAGTCTATTTGTTTGTTTATTATTTCGGTGGAGATAATTAGCCCAATGCTGACGCTGAACTGCAAGACAACCAAAATGGATCTGACTTTTGTAGAACTGACGGAATCAGATAGCTCACCTTTAAGCGCCTTTACAGGCGCCAAGCCAGCAATAATCGCCGCAGGGTAAGCTCCTGCTATCAAGCCAAGAAGTAGCGCGAATACCGCAACTGTGGCACCTTCTGTTAAATTGGCCGGAGTAAAAACTTCAAGAGGGGCAGCGACTACAGATTTGAAAAAAGGAGTAAGGAGTTGAGTTAGGTAGATAGCGATAATCAATGCGAATAGCGACATGAGAATCGCTTCTATCAAGAATTGGGCAGCGATTTCATTTCTTTGAGCTCCAAGTGTTCGCCTGATCCCTATTTCTCGAGCGCGTTTGGAGGCTTGAACTATCTGAAGATTTACAAAATTGAAAGCGGCTATAGCTAGTGTCAACAATCCAACTGCTGTGAACATGAAAATGTTAGATCTTTCTCTATAGGGTTTGAATAGCCCTGTTACCTCGTCGCGAGAAGATATTTCTTCCAACAAGCCAACCGTAAAATGAATGTCTCTAAGCGCTTGGTAGCGAACATCATAGTTAAACCTTGCTTCGAATTCGGACCGAATGTAAGCGTTAGTTTTTATTTCCAGCTCAGTAATATCAACGCCATCAGTCAGTTTGACATAGTGGTAGGTGCTTGCGACGCGGAAAGATTCAAGAATGTCAGCTCGATTCCAAATCGCCCCTGCATTGTTAATATTGATGAAGTAATTGCCAACTAGATGACTATTGGAGGGATTGTTGGCAATGATTCCACTGACGCGAAACTCTTTATCTGTATCAATAGTTAATATCTCTCCGATAGCGTCCACACTCCCGTAGAGGCGAAGTGCCGCGGCTTCAGTGAGAACAGCGCTGCTCATATCAGCAATTGCAGCCTCTGGATCTCCGGCTATTACTTCTAATGGGAACATGGAGAAGAAGTTTTCATCAACCATGCTAATGGTCTGATATTGGCTTTCCCCATCTACGCTTAGTAGTGCTTCTCTCATTTCAAGTCGGGTGAAGGTTTCTATTTCAGGAAAATTCTGAGCAAAGATGGCTGTCATGGGATTGAAGAACTTGGCGAGTCCGGCACCGGTATCTGGATTTTCTCTGATAATGCGATAGACACGATCGCTATCGGGGTGCATGGTATCAAAGCTGCGTTCATGATTCACAAAAGGCATGATTAAGATGCACACAGCCATGCCCACGGCGAGACCAAATATGCTGATCGAAGAATAAAGCTTTCTATTAGCAATGCTTCTAAGAGCAGTTCTTATCAAATGTGTGAACATGGCTTTTGCGTCCCGGAAATTACATTTCTACATCATCGAGTCCTGGAAGAACCCATTCGGTATTTAAATCTTCTAGTTATCATTGGAGCAATAATAATGCCACTTTGCTTTGCGTGGGATCATGGTGTGTAGCGGGGCTATTTTCCGAATAACTACTGAGCAGCGTTCCGAAAAGGAGCAGCGATCTGTACCGTTTTGATACACCTAATTTTTTACGAAGTTAATAGTGGCCACGGTTATCGAAAAATTAGGAATTGGTCTCCGCCTAAAACGAAAGCGTAAACTTGCTGCCAGCATCTTCCAAACTGCTTACCGACAAGGTTCCTCGGTTCAGGCGCGTTAGCTGACGAGATAGGCTAAGTCCTATGCCGCTACCTTGCTCCTTTGTGGTAAAGAACGGGGTGAATATATTATCGATTACCTTCTTACTAATGCCGCAACCATTATCCTTGACTTGTATGCTTATTTTTCCAGCTAGCGTCCTGGTGCATAGCAGCTGTATGTCTGGAGAAGGAGTCTTCTCAACTGCATCAATCGCATTGCCCACCAGGTTAATCAATACCTGTTCGAGCAGCTTGGCATCGCCGTTTAAGGTTAGATTCTCCGGTTCGATTAAAGTCGTAAACTTAATATGGGCGGACTCCAGCTTGTCTTTGAGCAATGCGCTAATTCGTTGAAACAACAGCTCTATTTCTATATCCGCGAACTCAGGTTGAGGAAGGTTACTAAGACTGCGGTAAGAGTTAACGAATTCCATCAAACCTTGGCTGCGTGAAGAAATTGCTTCAATGCTGTTTTGTAAGTCTATGTGTTGCTCGGACTCTTCATCGACAAGCTGGGAGACTAATGACGGATCGCCGATCACTTTTTTAACATAGTGGCTGAGAGATACGATAGGCGTCATAGAGTTCATGATTTCGTGAGTCAAAACTTTGATTAATTTCTGCCAACTCTCAATTTCTCGTTCATCTAGAGCACTCTTAATGTTCTGTATCGATACGAGCTTGTACTTTTTGTCCAGCAGGGTGAATTCTGATGCGCTCAGCATTAAGCTTTGTAGTTCATTTCCGAGAATGGTTTTTAGCACGATGTTATCGCCGTAGTGGATCGATTTGAGTGTGTCTCCAAGCTCCTTGTTTAGCTTGCCTATAATATTAACACTTGAGATGTATTTTCTGTTGAGAAGCGTAGTTGCTGCATTGTTGATGAATTCAATTTTTCCATCGCTGTCAAAACAAAGCAGGGCTGTATCGACGTGTTCGACAACCATTTGCAAATATTGATTCTGCACGGAGCGGTCGACCTTCAATTTTCGATATTTTGATAGTAATATTTTCTGGGCCTCGACAAAGCTCCTGGTTCCCGGCCCGGCAGCTGATATAGCAGTGGACGTGGAGAAGTCGTTGTGTGAAACATTGTTTAGAAATTGTGCAAAATCTCGATTGCTTCTCTCGCCGATTCTTATGATATTGATCGTGATTAACGCCATAAGCGTCAAACTGATAATTGGCGTGCCAATCCAATTAGTTTCCAGGATGCTATAGGAGAACAGAAACGCGGATCCCAGTAGTAACGCGACTTGCAACACGAGCTTTATGTGCTGGCCTTTGAGGCTATTTGTCAGAGAGCTCATATTTCTCCATCTTTCTATATAGCGTTGTTCTGCCTAGGCCTAAGGCCTTCGCTACTTGGGTTAGATTGCCCTGGTAAGATTGTATTGCTTGTTCAATGGCCTGTTTTTCCAACTTTGATATATTGAGCTCGGTCTTGGGTATGGTTGTAACTATCCGGCCTACCAACATGTCCTGAATATTGAGCTTTTTATTGTCTGCCACGATTACAGCTCGCTCAAGTGAGTGCTGTAATTCCCGAATGTTTCCTGGCCATTTGTAACTCTGCAACTTGGCGATGTCAGTTGAACGCAGCTCAATTTCCGGCTTGTTGTATTTGTTCGAATATAAACCCACGTAGTGTTCAGCCAACAGCGGTATATCGGACGTGCGCTCTCGAAGCGGGGGCAAGGTGATCTCAACCGTGTTGATTCGATACAGCAGATCTTTGCGGAATAGCTGGTCATCGCTTAAATTTGCAGCAGACATATTAGTCGCACAGATCAATCGAATATCAATGGGAATGGTCTTGTCGGCGCCAACTCGAGTAACGCTTCTCGATTGGAGTACGCCAAGCAGCTTTGCTTGCAGCGGTTGGCTGAGGTTGCCTATTTCATCCAAGAACAGGGTGCCACCATTTGCTGTCTCAAAACGGCCAACGCGGTCTTCGCGGGCATCCGTAAAAGCGCCTCGCTTGTGCCCGAACATTTCGGATTCGAACAGGCTTTCAGTGATTGCGCCAAGGTCAACGCTTATGAGGGGCAATTGATGACGTTGTGATTTTCTGTGAATTGCCCGGGCAATGAGTTCTTTGCCAGTGCCGTTCTCGCCGAGGATTAATACGCTGGCATCAGTTGCAGCTACTTTATCCACAAGATCGAATATTTTCTTCATGCTTGCCGAATTGCCGATAATCTCACTAAACTCGGACTCAACCTTTTCATTGAGCACTTGTTGCGTGTTTTGAAGTTGACGAATTTC
>JAESQI010000282.1 GCA_016765255.1 Robiginitomaculum sp.
AAAGACTTGTTACCGAGATCAACACCTGCTGTTGCTAGATATTGCGAAAGAAAATCTCGAATTTTAATATCGTCTTCGTCCAATATGAAATAGGCCTCCCCGCCTGTGCCGTGTGTAAGCGCAAGCCCCATAGCCGAGACTAAATTGGCAATATGAGTGGTGGAGGTCATGACCCTGCCGCCGTCAATCCATGTAAATTTTCCTGACCTAGCCATATCTCTTATGATCGGCAATATGGTTTGATCATCTGGCCCCCAAATCATACGGGGGCGGAGGCTAATGGTTGTAAACTTGTCCGCGTTGTCATTGGCCTCTTTTACCAGTTTCTCAGCCTGAGCTTTTGTACGCGAATAAGGGAAGGGTGATCGCAGAGCCAAAGGGTAGGTTTCGTCAATTTTACGCATATGTTGACCATGAAAAAGCGTTGCTTCCGTACTCATATGTATGAACCGCTTTACGCCTGCTCGCTTGGCAATGCCTAAAATTTGCCGCGTGCCTTCGATATTGATTTGTTCGTAATCCGTCCAATTCCCCCATTCTTCAACATAAGCAGCGCAGTGAATAATGGTTTTGCAGCCTTGTAAATCTGTGGCTTTTATATTGTTTAATGAACACCTAATTGGCTTTGCGCCAAGGGTATTCAATTTTTCGTCTGATGCTTCGCTACGTGACATGGCAAATATTTCGTGGGTCTTTGCGTTTGCTTTGATAAAGGCGCCGCCTACAAATCCAGAGCCTCCCGTTATAAAAATCTTCATGAACATCTCTCCCACGCAAATGTGATTGGCTAAACCAAACTGTTGGCATATGATGTAAAAAACGAGAGAAAACGCAATGTCATTATTTCCAAAGCTTGGAGACACGCCGCATTTGGGGGCCGTGTTTAAAGCCTTTCCGCAAGCTGTGCAGCCACTACTTGAATATCATGATGTTTTGTTGCGAGGCGAGGGGCCGCTTACCATTGCCCAGCGCGAGCTGATTGCCGTTTATGTGTCTGGCCTAAACGCCTGCACCTTTTGTTTTGGCGCCCACAAAATTTACGCCCGTGTGTTTGGAGTGAAAGAAAGCACGATTGACGCCATGATGGAAGATGTTGAAAGCGCTCCGATTGATCCCGCTATGAAGCCAATTTTAGCTTACGTAAAAAAACTAAACGCATTGCCAGCCCGCATGTCCTCTGCCGACGCGAAAGCCGTTTACGGCGCGGGGTGGTCAGAACGGGCACTCTATGATGCCGTGCAAATTTGCGCCCTGTTTAATTTTATGAATAGAATTATTGAAGGCACAGGGGTGAGTTTTGACTATGCGAATTCCCCTATTTCGGACGAAGAATTTGAAACCAGACGCACGCGTTCTTACATGGATTTTGGAAGAGAGCTTGGGATTGTGGATTAAGGGGAAATAATGTCAATCCAGCGCAGGCTGGAATCTGGTTCCACGCTCGAACTTGGGTGTGTGTATCGGATCCCAGATCAAGTCTGGGATGACACAGTATTGGCGCAAAAAAGGAGTAAAAAAATGATGGATTTAATGAACAGCTTTATGGCCGATATGAAAGCGGGGCCAGCGTGGGTTTATAATTGGGTGATGTTTATGGGTGTTATGTTCATGCTCTCCATTGCGTTTTCTTTTAAAAACAAACAGGCCCGCCTTATTTTACTGGCGACCCTTATTCTTGCCCCAATCATCATGATGGCGCTTTATGGTAAATTTGGCTATGAACGCATTTTAGGTCTGGGCCATATTATGGCGTGGACACCTATTTTATATGTTCTGCTCAAAGACCGTAAAAACTGGCGGGTTAAGAGAGCTGGGTAGGAAAATGGCTCGCTCTCACTATCGCAGTCATGCTCATATCATTGGTGTTTGATGTGAGCGACGTAGCACGGTATTTCATGGGGGCGCGGGTTTAGTTCGCTTCTGGAACGAAATATAGGCTTTAGATGAGCCACTGACAGCGCCAAGTTCGTTTGGGAAGCTTGCGGTTAATAATGATAGCGACATTGAATAATGATGAGTGTGTCTAATTCCACTTTATAGACTAGGCGATGTTCACGAGTAATACGGCGTGACCAATATCCAGATAATTCCCCTTTTAATGGTTCAGGTTTCCCCGTGCCCTTAAACGGGTGGCGTTGACATTCCTTGATCAGTTTATTTAGTTTCTTGAGAATGGCTTTATCATTTTGTTGCCAGTGGGTATATTGTTCCCAAGCGGTTGGCCTAAAAACGATATTTGCCATTATTCGAGAGCTTCAAGTTCTGCCATAGTTTTGGAAACATGATGTCCTGCCTTACCTTCTAAAATTGCCTGATGTAAGGCCTTCCTATTGGCTTTAGAGGACAGAAGGTAAGTTGTTGCATCTAGAGAATCGTAATCTTCCAAAGATAAAAGTACGGCTGGCTTACCATTCGCGCGCGTCACAATAATCGGTTCATGATCGTCATTAACCTGATCCATTACCTTGGACAGGTTTTTACGTAAATCTGTTGAGCTAAGTGTTTTCATGTAGATAATGTACTCAATCGAGTACGTATGTCAAGCGGGCGCGCTCAATGGGTAAACGTGCCCAATGTTTGTAATGTAAAAACTATGATCTTTCCATGATTTGGAAATTTGCGAAAGAGGTTGTCCGTTTGAAAAATATTGCCAAATAATTGGTAGTAAGAAGCCTTACTGATCCAAGAAACTCCTGAGTTTTCTTGATCTGCTTGGGTGTTTTAATTTACGCAGGGCTTTGGCTTCTATTTGGCGGATACGTTCGCGGGTGACGCTAAATTGTTGGCCGACCTCTTCGAGAGTGTGATCTGTGTTCATGCCAATGCCAAAACGCATACGCAAGACACGCTCTTCGCGGGGGGTGAGGCTTGCCAAAACACGGGTTGTGGTTTCGCGTAAATTACTCTGGATCGCTGCGTCAATCGGCAGGATTGTGTTTTTGTCTTCGATAAAATCACCGAGTTGGCTATCTTCTTCGTCGCCAATGGGCGTTTCAAGGCTAATCGGTTCTTTGGCAATTTTCATAACTTTACGCACTTTTTCAAGCGGCATGGCCAGTTTTGCAGATAATTCTTCGGGCGTAGGTTCACGGCCAATTTCGTGTAGGATTTGGCGCGAGGTACGCACGATTTTATTGATCGTTTCGATCATATGCACGGGAATACGGATGGTGCGGGCTTGGTCAGCGATAGAGCGGGTAATGGCTTGGCGGATCCACCATGTGGCGTAGGTGGAGAATTTATA
This sequence comes from Robiginitomaculum sp., assembly GCA_016765255.1. GTDB lineage: Bacteria > Pseudomonadota > Alphaproteobacteria > Caulobacterales > Maricaulaceae > Robiginitomaculum_A. Next base: position 3,245 of record JAESQI010000282.1, read on the forward strand.
TCCACGTCTATACTCAAATTTATCAACCGCTTTCATCAAGCCGATATTGCCTTCTTGGATGAGGTCCAAGAATTGCAGGCCGCGATTGGTGTATTTTTTGGCGATGGAAATCACGAGACGCAAATTAGCTTCGACCATTTCCTTCTTGGCTTGCCTCGCTTCGCGTTCGCCTTTTTGCACGGTTTGGACAATACGACGAAATTCATCGACTGGAACGCCCGTTTCTTGGGCTTGGATGGCAATTTCTGAACGGATTTTTTCAATGGTAATGCTTTCGCGGCCAATAAACCTGTCCCAAGCTTCGGATTTGCCTTTTAGGGCATCGAGCCAATTTGGGTTGAGTTCGCTGCCGAGATATGTGGCGAGAAAATCTTGCCTCGGCACACCGTTGCCGTCCGCAAGGCGCATCAATTTACCCTCTAGTCCAATCAATCGTTTGTTGATGGCATAAAGCTGGTCAACCAAAGCTTCAATACGGGCATTATTGAGGTGCAAAGATTTAAGCTCATCAATGATTTTATCTTGTATCTCGCCGTATTCATCCCGTTGCGGCTTTTGCAAGGTCTTGCCTTTGAGGCGTGCGCGAATGAGCATTTGTTGCAGTTTCTGGAACCGAACAAAGTCTTTGGAAATCGCGTTTAAAATATCAAACACACTGTCGCGAAGTTCGGCTTCCATCGCCGCCATTGACAGATTGATTTTTTCGTCTTCTTCTTCCTCGTCGTCGTCGTCCAGCGTTTTTTTGCCCTCT
>JAESQI010000283.1 GCA_016765255.1 Robiginitomaculum sp.
CAGAACCTCGGCGCGAACATTGCAACGGCGGTTTAAAGTGGCAACGGGTTATAGCCCACATATGTGGCTAACGATTGAACGGGTAGAGTTGGCGAAAGATTTATTGGAAACGACCAATATCAATATACAGCAAATTGCCAATACGACAGGTTTGAAAACACCAGAAACATTCCGCCATCATTTCAAAAGAATAACGGGTATTAGTCCGACACAATACCGGGCAAAACATATTGATTTTAACCCATAATTTAACCCGTAGCGATATATTCCCGTAGAGCAGCCGCTTCATTTTCGGCTTCAGCAATTTTTATCTTCACGACATCGCCAATAGAAATGAGCCCGTAAATTTTACCGTCTTCGACAATGGGTACATGCCTAAAGCGCGAATTGGTCATGAGGGTCATAACATCATCTATGCTGGCACTTCTTGTCACACTCTTTACTTTTTTGGTCATGGTTTTGCTCACAGATTCGTCTCGAAATCCAGTCTCTTGCACAAGAGCACGCCGAATAATATCACGCTCTGACAATATACCCGTAAGCATGTTGTCTGGTGTGGTGACTAACACAACGCCTATGTTTTTCGTGTTGAGCAGGAGAATCGCTTCTCGCAGACTGGCGTCCTCACGTACGGAATAAACGGAATTTCCTTTGGTTTTTAAAAAATTAGCTACGCTCACAATATTCTCCCTTTGCTCACAATAGCATAAATGTACCCAAATGTCCAAATCACTAAATTTGTTTTCCAAAATCGCAAAAATTTTGTTTTGCTTGCGATAAAACTCTATATATATTTATGTATATATCCTGTGTTGCCAAAACCCATGTGGAGGCCCTGATGACGAGACTGATTTTTTCGAAGACTGATTTTTTAAAGGCAGCTATTGGCGATGCCGCATGGCACGGCAAAGGCGTGTTTGAAGCAGGTGCAGAGCATTTTTTACGTGCCTATTATGATGACGCTGAACAAAATGATGCCATAGTTTTGTCACAAGGTGAACTGCTAACACTTGCCCGCAATTTCTGGATGTTTGGACAGACGCGAAAAATAGGTCGTCCATCGGTAAATGTTCGCCCTGCTGATGATGTCAAAGTACTTGGGGCCCGTTATGATGTTGTTGAAATCATCACGGATGATCAGAAATTCCTCGTTGATTCGATCATTGGCGAAATTTCTACGCACGGATTAGATATTATTGGGCTTTTTCACCCTGTTGTGACCGGGTTTAGGAACGGGGCAGGCAATTGGACACAAGTGGGGACACCCGTCGCGGAGTCGATGGTGCAAGTGTTGATCCACCGACAAACCAAACTCAATAGGGAGAAAATAAAAACGGGCATTTTGGATACCCTCAATGACCTTGGCAGTGTAATCCATGATTTCAAGCCAATGATTGAGTTGTTGGATAACTCTATTACCGAACTCTCGTCGCGGCACGGAAATGTGGCAAAAGATGTGCTCGACGAGGCGTGTGAGTTTTTAATGTGGCTCCGTGATGGAAATTTTGTCTTGCTTGGAACGCGCCGTTATAATTACCAACAGGTTGGGAATAAATATGACTACGCTAACCCTGATATGATCAAAAAATCATGTTTAGGGATATTGCGAGATCAGACACGGTTGGTTTTGAGGCAAAGCAATGAACCCGCAAATATTTCTTCAAATGCAGAGGCATTCCTATCTGTTAAAGAGCCAGTAACAGTGGCAAAATCGAATTTATTTTCCCGTGTACATAGACGAGTGCGGATGGATTATATTTCGGTGAAACATTACACCGACGAAGGCGTAGTTTGCGGGAAACTCGGTTTACAGGTCTGTTTACGGCTGATGCATATGGGAGGTCGCCAAAATATGTCCCACTCATTCGCCGTAAAGTGGAGCGCGTCATTGCTCGGTTTGGGGCAGAACCTGGGTCTCACAATGCCAAGAGGTTGGATTTTGTGTTGGCATCTTTCCCACGTGATGAATTGTTTCAAAGCTCAAACGATGATCTCTTTCGCATTGTCAGCGGTATCGCCCAAGCTCATGATCGCCCGCGAACCCGCATATTTATTCGTAGTGACACCTTTAAACGGTTTGTATCGGTCCTGGTTTATGTGCCGCGTGAGCATTATAATACCACGACACGACAGGCTATCGGAAAGCATCTCCGTCTTGCTTTTAATGGGCGTGTATCTGCGTTTTACCCACTATATTCAGACTCTCCATTGGCGCGGGTGCACTTTATCATTGGACTTGATCCTGATGACCATCTCACCCCAGACGCAGAACAGTTAGAGCTTGAAATTGCAAAACTAACCCAGCCATGGGCAGACAGTTTGTTTGCGGCTGCAGATGCAAATTCAAAGGTGAATGACGCGAATGTTTTGCCAGATTTCGAAGCCGCATTCTCTGCGGCTTATAAAGCTCATTTTAACGGCGATGATGCCTTAAATGATATACTTGAGGCAAGGAAACTATCAAAAAACAATCCGATTGGCGTGCGGGTCTACACAAATGAAGGTGACGGAATACGCGTGTTTCGGGCAAAAATTTACCGGTGGAAAGACCGTTTGGAACTGTCCGATGTCATGCCAATTTTTTCCAATATGAGCCTTCATGTTGCCCAAGAAACTGGCTATAAAACGTCGCCAAAAAATCGTGAGAATATCTGGATTCACGATTATGAAATGCGATTGGGTTTTGAGCCAGCACCTGATACTAAATTAGGGCGTGTTTTTGAAGATGCGTTTTTATCTATCTGGCAAGAACGAAATGAAGACGACGGTTTTAATGCGCTTATTCTTCCGCTATCTGTAGATTGGCGCCGCGTGGCCCTATTAAGGCTACTTGCCCATTACAGGAAGCAATCTGGTATGGATCCGTCTGAAAATGTTCAAATAGAAGCCTTGGCGATGTATCCGCAAATTACGTCTCGCCTGCTCGAAATTTTTGATGTAAAATTTAACCCAGATACAAAAATTTCTATGCAAGATAGGGCCAATAAAGTTGAAGTTCTTGACGCGAAAATAAATGCGCAATTGGATAAAGTATCCTCACTTGATCATGACCGGGCTTTGCGCAGAATGGCTGAAACCTTGCGGGCAAGTCTGCGAACAAATTTCTTTGCCAAGGCGGAGGATGGTTCGCCAAAGGCTTGGATATCCCTAAAAATAAACTCGCAGATAATTGATGCATTGCCTGCGCCAAAGCCGTACCGCGAAATCTTTGTTTGGTCTCCGCGTGTGGAAGGTGTGCATATTCGATTTGGTCCTGTCGCAAGGGGAGGATTACGATGGTCGGATCGACGTGATGATTTTCGCACCGAAGTTTTGGGGCTTGTCAAAGCCCAACAAGTGAAAAACGCGGTCATTGTTCCTGTAGGTTCAAAAGGCGGGTTTTATCCTAAAAAACTACCAGTTTTAGGTGGTCGAGACGCGTTTATGGCCGAAGGCATTGCCGCCTACACACAATTTATCAGCGGGCTTTTGGATATTACGGATACCTATGAAGGCAAGGGCACGAAAGCACCAAAAGACGTCATTTGTTGGGACGCGCCTGATCCTTATCTCGTTGTGGCAGCCGATAAAGGCACCGCAACATTTTCCGATATAGCCAACGGTATCGCGGGTCAATACGGATTTTGGCTGGGGGACGCCTTCGCGTCTGGTGGCTCGGTCGGGTATGACCATAAGGCAATGGGCATCACGGCCAAAGGCGGGTGGGAGGCGGTTAAACGTCATTTCCGCGAAATTGGGAAGGATATTCAAGCCGAACCATTTGACGCTATTGGTGTTGGGGATATGTCTGGCGATGTATTTGGCAATGGCATGCTTCTTTCCAAACATACCAGACTTCTCGCGGCGTTCGATCATAGGGATATATTTATTGATCCCGATCCAGACCCCAACACTACATTTAAAGAACGTTTGCGCATGTTTGATGTGCCGCGCTCGACTTGGCAGGATTTCGATAAAAAGCTGATCTCGAAGGGCGGCGGCATATTCCCGCGTAGTTCCAAATCAATTACTTTGAGCCCTGAAATCCAAAAACTGACGGGGATATCCCGAAAAGAGGTTCCCCCAAATCAGCTCATTCATGCCTTGTTAAAAAGCCCATGTGAACTGCTATGGTTTGGCGGCATCGGAACATATATAAAATCTTGCACGGAAAGTGATAATGATGTGCGCGATAAAGCCAATGATCCTATTCGCATTGACGGCGCAGACCTAAAAGCCAAAGTCGTTGGCGAGGGCGCTAATCTCGGCATGACACAAGCGGGCAGGATTGAATTTGCGCGCAGTGGTGGACGCATCAATACGGACGCCATCGATAATTCTGCGGGTGTTGATTGTTCCGATAATGAAGTCAATATCAAA
>JAESQI010000012.1 GCA_016765255.1 Robiginitomaculum sp.
GCCACGTCGTTTTCACCTCCTGTCTACGGCAGGCTCATAATGAGGTGCTGTTTGTTATTGCGAAGTTTTCTTTTTTGTAAACTGTGGCAATCTCTCCAATCAACAAACAGGTTATATGGTTATACTTGCCTGCCTGCGGCAGGCTTATAATGGCGTATTACCTGTCTTTGGAAATGTTAACCTGTGTTGATCGAAGTAGAAAAAACGAACAATTTTAACAAGCGAAGAATAAATATCACTATAAATGGCAATCTGACAATCGTTTTTAATAAGTTCATTTTGCGTTATTCTTTTACAGAATTGCCGTAACTTTGGCGCTTCTAAAAAAGCAGAAATAACATGCAGTACGACCATATCGAGATAGAAAAAAAGTGGCAAAAGGAATGGCAGAAAAGAGGAACTTTTGTAGCCAGTAATAATTCTGAGTTGCCCAAATATTATGTATTAGATATGTTCCCGTATCCATCAGGAGCAGGATTGCATGTTGGACACCCTTTAGGGTACATTGCTTCAGATATTTATGCACGTTATAAACGTCATAAAGGCTTTAACGTTTTGCATCCACAGGGATACGATTCTTTTGGATTGCCAGCAGAGCAATATGCAATTCAGACCGGACAACATCCGGCAAAAACCACCGAAGAGAATATTAAAACGTACAGACGACAATTAGATAGAATTGGTTTTTCTTTTGATTGGTCTCGTGAAGTTCGTACATCAAACCCAGCATATTACAAGTGGACACAATGGATTTTTATCCAATTGTTTAACTCTTGGTACAACAAAGATTCAGACAAAGCAGAAGATATTTCTGAGTTGATAAAAACCTTTAAGAAAAAGGGGAATGAAAATATAAATGCTGTCGCAGATCAAGATATTATAGTTTTTACTGCGGATGAGTGGAAAGGTTATTCAAAAACAAGACAAGAAGAGGTTTTATTAAAATACCGCTTAACCTATTTGTCAGATACCGAAGTAAAATGGTGTCCGGCTTTAGGAACTGTGTTGGCAAATGACGAAATTGTAAATGGAGTTTCAGAACGTGGAGGCCACCCAGTGGTTCGTAAAAAAATGACGCAATGGTCAATGCGAATTTCTGCATACGCACAACGTTTGTTAGACGGATTGATAACAATAGATTGGCCACAACCATTAAAAGATTCACAAACTAATTGGATTGGTAGAAGACAAGGTGCAATGGTTTCTCTTCAGGTAGCAGGACAAAAGGCAAAAGATAAAAGTACGGCAAAATTGTCTTATAAAGAATTAGAAGCGTTGAAAGAATTGCGATTGAATTTATCAAAAGCAGAAACGATTCTTTGGGACCAATTAAAAAATAAAAAAGGAGCAGCAAAATTCAGAAAGAAATATACCATTGGTGCATTTATGGTTGATTATGTGTGCTTGGCAAAAAATATAATTGTAGAATTTTCTGGAAAAGAAGACGAAGCAGCAAGAACCTCTTATTTTGAAAAAGAAGGATTTAATAGTGTTCGTTTTACAGACAAAGAAGTGCTAGAAAATGTATTGGGAGTTGTTTCTAAAATTAATAATGAAATTCAATTTCCAAAAACTCAAAATTCAAAAGGCAAAAGAGATGTCACTTCGAGCGTAGTAGAGAAGTCTCATACAATAGAAGTATTCACAACCAGACCAGACACTATTTTTGGAGTGAGTTTTATGACATTGGCACCAGAACATGAGTTGGTGTCACAAATTGTAACAAATGCGCAAAGTAAAGCAGTTCAAAAATATATCACTGCCACCGCAAAACGTTCAGAACGCGATCGAATGGCAGATGTAAAAACCATTTCAGGAGTGTTTACTGGGGCATATGCATCGCATCCGTTTTCAGGAAAAAAAGTACCAATCTGGATTGGCGATTATGTATTGGCAAGTTATGGAACAGGAGCTGTAATGGCAGTTCCATGCGGAGATCAACGTGATTACGATTTTGCAAAACATTTTGATATTGAGATTCCGAATATTTTTGAAGGTGTAGATATTTCAACAGAAGCACATGAAGGAAAAGAAGGAACCGTCATTGCGAATTCTGACTTTTTAAGCGGATTGAAATACAAAAAAGCATTAAAATTAGCCATTCACGAATTAGAAAAGCAAGGTATTGGTTACGGTAAAATAAACTACCGTTTACGAGATGCAGTATTTAGCAGACAACGGTATTGGGGAGAGCCTTTTCCGGTCTATTATAAAGACGGAATGCCGCAAATGATTGACGCCAAACATTTGCCAATTGTATTGCCAGAAGTAGCTAACTATTTACCTACCGAAGATGGGCAACCGCCTTTAGGAAATGCAACAGAATGGGCTTGGGATTCACGGGCTAAGAAAGTGGTATCTAATGAAAAGTTGAAAAACAAAACAGTATATCCATTAGAACTAAACACCATGCCAGGTTGGGCAGGAAGTTCTTGGTATTTTAATCGCTATATTGATGCTACCAATGAGGGCGAATTTGCAAGCAAAGAAGCCTTGGACTATTGGAAAGAAGTAGATTTATATATTGGAGGTTCAGAACACGCAACTGGGCATTTACTATACGCGCGTTTTTGGCAAAAATTCTTGTTCGATAAAGGAATTGTTCCTGTAGATGAATTTGCAAAAAAACTCATCAATCAAGGAATGATTTTAGGAACGAGTGCTTTTGTGTATGGAGTGTTTCTCAAAGGAAATACTTTGCAATCAAGAAGTAATGCTGTTTTTGTATCAAAAGATTTATCAATTAAATCGAATACTGAAATTGCTAAATTGGTTAATGAAGTCTTGGGAGAAGATTTTATAAGTAATAATGGTTGGTCAATTCCAGTGAATAGTGATGATGTAAGCGTCATGCGTGTTCATGCTGATGTTTCGTTAGTAAATTCTTCGGATGAGTTAGATATAGAGGAATTTAGAGCTCATCCTATGAATAAAGATTTTGATAATGCTATTTTTATAGGAGAAAAAGGAGAAATAATTGAAGGTGTCAATGACACTTATAAAGTTGGACGTGAAGTCGAAAAAATGTCCAAATCCAAATACAATGTCGTCAGTCCAGATGCAATTTGTGAAGAATATGGCGCTGATTCATTGCGATTGTTTGAAATGTTTTTAGGACCATTAGAACAATCAAAACCATGGAAAACCTCTGGTATTTCTGGAGTTTCTAGTTTCTTAAAGAAGTTATGGAAACTGTATTTTACAGAAGAGGTTTTTACAGTTACCAAAGGCAAGGCAACCAAAGAAGAATTAAAAGTACTGCATAAAACCATCAAAAAAGTAGAAGAAGATATAGAGAATTTCTCTTTCAACACCTCGGTTTCTACCTTTATGATAGCTGTAAATGAATTGACAGCTTTAAAATGTAACAAGCGCTCAATTTTAGAGCCTTTGGCAATTTTAGTGTCGCCGTATGCACCTCATATTGCAGAAGAGTTGTGGAATAAACTTGGAAACAAGAAATCTATAGCCACAGCAGAGTTTCCAATATTTGATGCCAAACATTTGGTAGAGAGTTCTAAAAACTATCCAATTTCTTTTAATGGGAAAATGCGTTTTATTTTAGAATTGCCATTAGATTTATCAAAAGAAGAAATCGAAAAAGTGGTGATGGCACATGAAAAAACGCAAGCGCAATTACAAGGAAGAACCCCTAAAAAAGTAATTATCGTTCCTGGTAAAATTGTGAACATAGTAGGTTGATAGTAATTTGATTTGATTATAAGAGAAAAAATTAATAATTTTAGATTCTTTTGAACTCCAAATGTCTCCTCGAGCGCAGTCGA
>JAESQI010000284.1 GCA_016765255.1 Robiginitomaculum sp.
GAGGATTGATCGCTAGTGGGCAAGCCAAATCCGTACTTGTGTGCAATCCAGAAATTTGCTCTGGGCACTTAAATTTTAAAGACCGCGATAGCCATTTTATCTTTGGCGATGTGGCCACCGCCATATTGGTCGAGGACGAAAGCATTGCCCCAAAAGGTGCATGGGAAATCCTTGGCTCGAAACTCGTGACCCAATTTTCCAACAATATCCGTAACAATTTTGGCTTCCTCAACAACGCCGCCCCCAAAGGCATTGGCGCAGATGATAAACTCTTTAAGCAAAATGGCCGCAAAGTATTTAAAGAAGTTGTGCCCTTGGTTGCTGACCTTATTACTACGGAGCTAAACAATTCTGGCGTAAAACCAAGTAATCTAAAACGCATGTGGCTCCATCAGGCAAATTTGGCCATGAACACATGGATTGCTAAAAAAGTCATGGGCAAAGATGTCGACATGGATATGGCCCCAATCGTCCTAGACGAATACGCCAACACTAGTTCCGCTGGCTCTATCATTGCCTTTGATAAATATAGCGATGATTTTAAAACAGGCGATATCGGCCTCATCTGCTCCTTCGGCGCAGGCTATAGCGCAGGCGTAATTATCGTTCGCAAGACATAAATGCTCCTTGCATCTAAGCCCTATCTCTCCCCCGTCATACCCGCCCCCGTGGCGGGTATCCACGCTGACCACAGCCTCCGTATTTTCCTTGGATTACCGGGACAGGCCCGTCAATGAAGAAGGAAAAAAGCACCCCACCCCGTGCATGGCAGCGTATGCTCTCGGGTCGCCGTCTCGACTTACTCGACCCATCACCATTTGATATTGAGGTTGAGGATATTGCGCTTGGGCTGGCACGGGTGGCGCGGTGGAATGGCCAGACGTCTGGGGATCATGCGTTTTCTGTGGCGGAACATTCTGTGATCGTTGAACGCTTGTTTTCACTTCTAAACCCGAAAGCTAACCAACAAGACCAGCTCACCGCCCTTCTCCACGACGCGGCGGAATATGTGATTGGCGATATGATTTCACCGTTTAAAGCAGCCCTTAATTCAAAAGGGAACGGCCTTGATTATAAAGACTTTGAAGCCAGATTAGAAACCGCCGTTCATCTGCGCTTTAGCTTGCCCGCAACCCCCAGCCCCACCCTCGTCAAAGCCATTAAAAAAGCAGACATATATTGCGCTTATTTCGAAGCCGTTCAAATCGCAGGCTTTACGACTACAGAGGCCGATAAATATTTCACGCGCCCACCCAACGACATTCGCATAATAATAGAGCCCCTTTCCGTAGCTGCTGCCGAAAAATTATTCCTGCAAAGATTTACACAACTAACATTGGATTAAGCGGGTTTCCCCCTATATATAAATCAAGAGGGAGAGCATTATGGTTGAGCTTTTAAACAATTGGAAAAATGGCCGCTGGATCGGACAGACGCCCGAAGTCGAGAACGGTGTGTGTGCGGTACCGCAATCACCAGAAGCCGCCGACCTGCCCTATACCGACGAAGTTAAAAAAGCCACAGACCATCTCTACGACGAAGTTAGCGACTTTATCCCTAAATTTGAGTGGCCCGCTTACGCCGTGCTTGTCCACGCCATCAACACATTAAAAAAACAAAAGAACGCGGTTATCCTCGCCCATAATTATATGACACCCGATATTTACGCCCTCGTCGGAGATTACAAAGGCGATAGTTTGGGCCTAGCGATTGAGGCCACAAAAACCAGCGCAGAGATTATTGTCCAAGCGGGTGTGCATTTCATGGCCGAGACTTCCAAAATTCTCTGTCCCGACAAAAAAGTCCTCATTCCCTCCATGCGCGCAGGCTGTTCACTCGCCTCTTCAATCACGGGCGACGACATGCGCCTGATCAAACAAAAATATCCCGGCATTCCTGTTGTCACCTATGTGAATGCAACCGCAGACGTAAAGGCTGAAACCGATATTTGCTGTACATCTTCCAACGCCGTGCAGGTCGTAGAACATATTGCCAAGCAGCGGGGCGTAAACAAAGTCATCATGGCCCCCGATGAATTCCTTGCTAAAAATGTCGCCAATATGACGGGCGTCGAAGTGATTGCGTGGCATGGGCGCTGCGAAGTGCATGCGCGGTTCTCTGCCGAAGACGTACGCGAAATGCGAGAACGCTGGCCCAATGTAAAAGTTCTCGCACATCCCGAATGTCCGCCAGATGTGGTGGCCGAGAGCGATTTTACAGGCTCCACCAAAGCCATGTCTGATTATGTGAGTGACAACAAACCAAAAAACGTTGTCCTGCTGACCGAATGTTCCATGTCCGACAATGTGGCCATGGCCAATCCAGATGTCGATTTCGTTCGCCCCTGCAATCTCTGCCCCCACATGAAACGCATCACATTGCAAAATATCTATGACTGTTTGCGCTTTGAACAATATGAAGTCAAAGTCCCCAAACGCATCGCCAAAAAAGCGAAGCTAGCTGTCCAAAGAATGATCGACCTCCCTGCGCCCGGGAACAAGAGCCACTTTGACCCGAAAGCGGTGCATAAGGACATTAAGGTGATTTAACACCCCAAAAACACCCCGCTCATCCCCAACAGTTAGAATATTTCAACTAGACTCCCGACTTCACGGGGTGAGCGGAAGGGTTGAAGTGGCAAGTTATATATTAAAGTACTTCGGTTATTGCGCAGGCATGTTTGATAAGGTCAATGGTTCTCTCCAATACATCGTTCTGTAATTTTTCCGTATTCTTATCAATACTGCTATAAATATACTGTTGATGTATTTCTATTCGTTCATAGTCTGCGCATGCAATATAAAAATCTTCAACAGTTTGCCCGAATGTGCGTGTGGCGCAGACAATGATGTGACATTTTTGCTCAACCATATATTCTAAACGTTCTTTAAGTTGTGTACCTGGATCACCTTGGGTTTCGATGCCAATACGCATTTTTCCAAGTTTAATTATTACACCAACATCGCCCCCACCAATTGGTTCTGAGTTACCACTACCTATTGAAATTCCCCCAAAGTCTTCCAATTTTCGTATAAATATTAAGAGTGTTTCAGTTTTTCCTGAGTTAGATCTACCCTTTAAAGCTACGGCAATTTTTTGCATAGATATATCTCCTGAAACAATGTGTAGTTTTACACCCTTAAAGCACATTGTAGCAGTCTTTTTAAATTATGGAAGTGAGTAGTGTATAACCTAATTTTACAGCATAAGCATCCAAAACCCTACACCCGCTCATCCCCGCGTAGGCGGGGAACCAGTGGAATGTTTTGAGCTGGACTCCCGCCTCCCCCGCCTTCGCGAGGGTGAGCGGAAACGGGAGTGAGCGGTTAGGGTTGGGTTCTTATTATAATTTCTTTGGATCATAATATCTGTCGGAATGATACACCCCATACTCGGTTAACCTATCATATAGATCCATCCAATTAGGATTATCCGCCTCGATGCGCCTTATCTTCCATGCGCGGTTCCATTTTTTTAATTGGCGCTCCCTTTGAAAAGCAGATTCCCTTGTTTCGTGGGTTTCGAACCATACGAGTTTGTTGCAATCATATTTAGAGGAGAACCCAGCATATGCTTTTTGTTTGTGTTGTAATATTCGCTCACCAAGTTCATCCGTATGGCCGACATATAGGGTTCCATTTCGTTTACTCGCTAGTATATAAACAAAGAACATAGCATGAACTTATGTTAATTTTGTGTGATAGGCAAGATTTTACTGGATACCCGCCTGCGTGGGCATGAGCGGAAGAGGGGTAGTTAAGTTAAGTTAAGTTAAGTTCAGTATAGCATTTACCACCTTTCATTTGCCCCCCTTCCCTGCACCTGCTAACAGTGGTTTTCACATTAAAGGGTTGACCATGGCAAGAGGTGCGGAGGAGCAAAGCTCCGACAGGGAAATATAATGCCACTCGGAGATTTAGAAACGACGCATCTGCCGCGTGGGTCTGTGCTGATTGTTGGCGCGGGACTTGCGGGCCTTTTTATGGCCATGAAGCTTGCGCCTCGTCCTGTGTTTATTTTGACGTCTCGCCGCTCGGTTAAAGGCGCGGCGAGTGCATGGGCGCAAGGGGGTATTGCGTCCGCGATTGGCAAAGGCGACACAGCGCGAGACCATGCCCGCGACACCATTACGGCAGGCGACGGATTGGTGGACGAACGGATTGCCATGATCCTCGCCAGCGAAGGGCCCGACCGTGTTCGAGACCTTGAAAAATTTGGCGTTGAATTTGACAAAGACGAGAACGGGAACTTTCTCTTTGGCCTAGAGGCCGCCCATGACCGCGCCCGCGTCGCCAAGGTTAAAGGGGACTTAGCTGGCCGCGCCATTATCGAAATTATGGTCGAGCAAGCCAAACAAGAACCTCTTGATTTGTTCGTGGACGTAGAAACGATAGGCAGTAACGCCGTAGCCTTTGGTAAGGAATTAACCGAAAACGGCCGCGGTATCA
>JAESQI010000285.1 GCA_016765255.1 Robiginitomaculum sp.
AAAAAAATCAAAAGCGACACCGAAAAAAACAACAAAAAAATCTCTAAAATACGAATTTAAAAAAGATAGTTTCATCGTCTATCCAGCCCACGGCGTCGGTAAAGTCGTCGGCATTGAAAAGGAAACCATAGCCGAGTGTGAAATAGAGTTATACGTTATTTCGTTTGAGCAAGAAAAAATGACTTTGCGCGTGCCAACGGCCAAAGCTGCCAATTCCGGCATGCGCGGATTGGCCAATGACAATGTCCTCAAAGACGCATTCACAACTATTAAAGGCCGCGCTCGGATCAAACGTACAATGTGGAGCCGCCGGGCCCAAGAATATGAAGGCAAGATTAACTCTGGAGACCTTCTCCTCTTGTCCGAAGTGGTGCGCGATCTTCACCGAACGGATGAACAGCCCGAGCAATCCTATTCCGAACGGCAACTTTACGAAATTGCCCTCGATAGAATGGTGCGCGAAGTCGCTGCTATTAACGGCACAGACCGTGGCCCAGCCCTCGACATCATCTTGGAAACTCTCGGCACGGCCCGCGCCAAAGCCGCAGCAAAAGCAGCTGCAAAGGCAGAAGCTGAAGCCGAAGCAGAAGCCAAAAATAACAGCGACGAAGCCGCCGCATAAATCACGCACTAAACAAAAACCCGGCCCTCGCGGCTGGGGTTTTTATGGGCAGTCGCCCTTATCCATCGCACCCGTCTTCCTTGGCCACACGGCTTTAACACGGCGAAAAATCATGGGGCGGTTTCCGTTGTATCACCATCCAACGAGATGCCGAGTTCGTCTTCTATCTGGGTGAGAAGTTCTGCCGCACTATTATCAATGATGGTTAAAAATAAAAAGTGAGCTTTGCTCCATCCCAATTGCGTTTGTAATGCCGCCGCCAAATGGGCATTTGTTGACACCAGTTCTATGAATGCGTCTTCTTCAACCTGGCCAAATGCAGACATTCCAAATTGCTGGCCAATTTTGATGCCCATATCACGGGTCGGTCTGAAGGTGAGATTCTGAGACCTGAGGACTAGAGCAGTGGTGGTTTGGTATTGTTGTAAGCTTCTGACAAGCCCCTCATCTTGGAGAATGCCCAATTCGCCAGAACTTACGAGAGAAGCAAAAGCGGTTGTGCTAGGTTCTACACTTTCTAAGTACCAAATCCTCATCCATAGTTGGGGTTTGAAGGATTCTATGCGTTCATTGAAGCCGAGGTCACGCAATTGTTCATTTGCCTTAATAGCTTCTGCATATCCAGAGCCTTCCAAGAGCAAATCATGGTCTTGTAATGTACGTAAGGGGGTGTCGGGTGTTTTTTGGAGAACATAAGTAGCGGCGGCAATACGGTTCAGGGCACTGTTCAGGGCACCAGAATACCTTACGCGGTCAGATTGGATATCCGCCGCAATCTCTTGTAATACCTGTGTTTCGCGTGCGCGGTCACCACGCTCGTCGCTCCAGTTCGCGACCTGCAAACCCATAAACACACCAAACACAACAATGATAAAATCAATAAAGACCGCGAACCAGTCTTCCTTGGCCACATGGGCTTTGATACGACGGAAAATCATGGAGTTTCCTCCTTATTATCGCCGAAATTGGAGACCGCGTCAGACACCGGATCATACACCGCGCCGTCAGCATGAACAGTGCCCGGCTTTGCTTTTGTAACTGGTTCAACTTTAGCAAAAACCTCATCAAGGAAAACCCTAAATTGTTCAGAGACCATGCGCCTCTGGTAACGCCACACCTCCCTTACCCCTAAACTTAGGGCTGGATCGCTTAGCTGCTTACAGTGATTTTCCCATAACTCCTGATTGATTTCTCCTTCCATATATTGTGCGTGTAGCGCTTCCCAAATGCGAAGGATTGAAATGTTGTAGCTTCTAAAAATGACACGTTCGCCGTCTGTCAAGGCTGCCTCCCCTTGGAAAGCACGATAATATATATCCGCCAAACCCGGTATTTCAAATAGGGCCCGAGTGCCGCGCTCAAGACCGTCGAGTTGATTTTGTATGGCCGCCTTACGGGTCAATTTATTTGCATTGCGCATTTGAATGATAAGGGCAATCAGCGTCGCAAGGATAGCCACCACCGCCACCGTTTGCCCGATATAATAGGTATTTTCTAAGGTCATTGTTCTGGCTCCTCTTCAGGTTCAGGCACTGGCACGGCGTCGGCAAGGGTGGATTGCATGGCTTCATCTATGAAGGTGCGAAATTCATCACTGAACGAAAGGGTGTTGGTCGCCCACCACGCCCTCCATCCTGGAAACGGAAAACCCGCAACGATAGACCGCCTTTTTGATTCGAAGAGTTGCGCGTCCATGGTGCCGTTTTTGTTTTGGAAATATAGCGTTTCAAAGATACGCATATAACCAAGGCAGAGAAAACTAAATGACATTTGTTCATCTACGTCAAGGTTTTCCGGCCCGCCCAAACCCAACCGCCAGATCCGGCCCGCCTTAGGATCCGTACCGATAAGCACATTCAGCTGATTAAACGAGTCGGTGATGGCGTGATGGGAGGTCGATTTTAGGGCTTTTGTATTTTGGCGGATTTGCAATCCAACAAAAATAATGGACAGAAGCAGCGCCACTACCGCCACCGTTTGCCCGATATAATAAATGTTCTCTAGCGTCATGTTGGTCTCGCTCTCAATCACACTCAAATGCATCAGGGTCATTGCCCTCAACAGGGCGGCATTTGTCTGGCCAGCCATAGGTCTGCCAGTATTCCAGCAAGCCATTACGTTTGGCGAAGCCTTGAAAGTCCGGGTGTTGGCGCACTTTGCGGCTGGTTTCCATCTCTCCCCAGAGGTTTGTCAATGCATATATGGTGTTGGCGGGCGTGTGCGCCTCGAACGTATCCATAAAAGCTTTGGCTTCTCCGGCACGTAAATAAACCTCGATGGCAACCCAATCTATGATGGGGTCTGGTGATTGCATATAGGCGTCAATCACGGCTAATAATTTTAGCCGGTCGGCTTCCTTGCCGCTATAATACCCTTTTGCGGCTACTTCCCACAAGGAACGATCTTGAAATTGAGTGGCATAAAATTGCCCAAACGTGTCATACCCAGTTAGAAAAATATCTATGGCTGCATCTGAATCGCCTTGCATAAATGCAATATTTGCCAAGTAACTAGAGGCACCAGAAAACCCCAAATCAAGGCCCTTTTGGAAGGTTGTTTTTGCGCCATCAAGATCACCAGAATTAAACAAAACTATTCCGAAAGTGTGCCGTACAACGCTATTGGCGGGGTCAAGGATTACGGCTTTTTCCAAGTAAGGAATCGCCGCTTTGGTTTGTCCCATGGCGGCTCTGCTAAAACCCTCGGCATGAGAAATACTGGCATTTATTCCGTTGAGTGTGGTGAGTCGGTCAAGGCCTGCGCGGGCTTTTGCAAATTCCTTGTTCCGCCAGAGCAATAACAACCGCACCACTTCCCCAGTTACGTTCGAAGGATCAATGGCAAGCGCTTGACGGACACATCTTAGCGCATTGACATTAAAGGGTTTACGCTCTTTCACGGTTGCGTATTCAGGCGTTAAATAATAGGCCTGCCCCCCAGTTCCGCCCAAGCGTCGGCGAATTGCGGGTCCAGTGCCACAGCGCCCTCAAGCAGGGTCACGGCCTTGGCCATGGCACCCTCGTTAAAACTTTGGCGAATTAACGCCCGGCCTTGCAAATAAAGATCGTAAGCCTGTTTATTATTTGTGCGCGTATCGGCGAGCCGTATATCTTCTCCGACATTCAGTAAAACCTGTAATTCAGCCGCAATAGCGCGGGCGATTTTCTCCTGAAGATCAAAAATATCGTCCAGCGTGCCGTCGTAAGTTTCCGACCATAAATGAAAACCGTCATCGGCCTTGATCAATTGGGCGGTGATGCGAACTTTCTCGCCCTGTTTGCGTACCGAGCCTTCGAGGATATGGCCCACTCGCAGGGTCTTACCAATAATTGTGATATCTTCGTTCTTGCCTTTGAAGGAAAACGACGAAGTGCGCCCCGCGACCCGCAAGCCCGGCACTTTGGCCAGTGCATTTAAAATCTCTTCGGCCATACCGTCCGAGAAATACTCCTGGTCGCCGCCTTCGCTCATATCTGCAAATGCCAGAACCGCGATAGAAGGCCGCTCGTCTGTTTCGCCTACTTCATTGGCTTCAAGAGTATCAGCCTGTACGGTAATCTCTGGCGTGACCACTTTTTGCGGCATAAACCGACTGCCAACAATCAATGCGCCCACAACAACAAGCCCGCCCAAAATCGCAAAGTCCAACTTGCGGCCCGTCTTGTCGGTGACACTCTCGCCTTCCCCAACATGCTCAGTCCGCTTCACGCCTGCGGGTGTCATTTCAAATGCCCACGCCAGCAGTATCGCAATCGGGAAACCAATAAGCAGAGCGGCAGTAATGACCGTGTCAAACCATGCGGGTAAGTTCAGCGAGTTTTCAAGCAGCGCCGCCACCTGCATCAATATCCAACCGACAACAGCGTACACCCCCGCGACACGGAAAATATTGCGCCGCTTTAACTCTGAAAATAAATTATTCATTTGAGGCCCCGTATCGTCTTATGAACTCGTCTCTAGCACGAATATAAGACACTATGCAAATGACAGGGCCCCGCTAAAAAATTACCTAATCCAACACTTCCAACCGCCATAAATCAGACAGCCAGATGATCGGGCCGTTGGTGATTTCGATATAGCCGCGCACCCGTATTTTTGCGCCCTCCAAGGCCAAAGGATCGAAACCCTGTTTTGCAAATTTCCGCGCGTTCTTCTTGGAAATCGCGACTGTGAAATCGGTTTTGTAATCACTCCCGAAATTCAGGTAAATCGTACCGCGCACATTGGCCGCCGAGATCACAATCCCCTCAACGATTTGCACACTGTCTACATATTGCGCCAGCGGATTGGGGTCTGGGCGACGTACAGCGTAATAATTGTTGGTATTTGCATCATCCCAAATACCCAGTTTTTTCGCGCGCGCTCGTTCTTCTGCCTTGTAAAGCCTTCGCGTATCCATGCTGTGCCCTGACTGACTATAAACCCGCGCATACCCCGCCCGTACCATTTCTTCTTGCAGCCATTGATTTGTCGACGCTATCCAAACTTGTGCGATGGCCCGTCCATATCTATCGCGCTGATCTCCATTGTAATAAAGCTGTAGGGTTTTTCCTTTCACCAGCGAGCGTAAATAAGTTTTCGCCTCCACCGCCAAAGGCCACGCCTCATATCCTTTTTCCGGCCATGCCATTTTCGGGGTTTGAATTCCCGCAAGAGAAACCCGCAATCCCCCGTCCAAAACCAGACTATCCCCATCAATAACTCGCTCCACTTCGAGCCGCTCACCAAGTTCACCGCTGATCTGAATATCTGGTGAAATTATTTTCGCGCTTTGCGGAGCGCCGTAAGCAGGCATGCCGCCTGCCAAGCACAACGCTATAATCGCCAAAATTTTACCAAAACCACCCAATTCCCAATTCCCATATTGGTTATAATTCCCATACATATACTCTATTTTAGCAAAAAGGTAAATCCTCACAAACTCTCCCTTTTCACACCCATACAAAGCTATTATAGTTAGGCCGTGGTCCCGTAGCTCAGGTGGATAGAGCGCAAGATTCCTAATCTTGAGGCCGGTGGTTCGAGTCCACCCGGGGTCACCATTATAATCAATAATTACAACGCTTTATAAAATATTTTGATTTTTCAAAAAACTCAAGATAACTGTAGGGCGCAGGAGAGCGTGGCCAAAGGCGCAAAGTTGGCGGACTAGGCTGGACTAAGGGGGAAGAAGCTGGACAGGATTGATATTAAAGGGTTTTTTGGAGGGGTGTTGTCAGGGTGCGGTGGATTTTGGCCATTCTCTCTTGCGTTCGTAAAATCATCAAAACCCCGAAACGCAAGAAAGCCCCGCCGACAATAAATGCAAAAAACCACGCTATACTTGACATTCCCAAAATTTGGTTTTTGGGAACTCGCACGTTTTCGTCAAAACGTGCGAGTTCCGTATGTATCTGATTTATATAGATAATTTATTTTTAGCTCAAACTAACTCGCACGGCATTTTAGCTGTTATTTACACTAGCTTAATAGAATGTTAGGATGCAGAAACAAGATTGAAATTGAGGTGTAAAATGAAGAAAATTACAATATTATATACGGCCTGTCTTTGCATATTCATACCCATAAATTCTTACGCTCAAAGCGAATATGTGAAAATAGATTGTCTTGAATTTGAGGCCTTGATAGGAGAATACGCCCAATGCGATATGTTTAAAACCCTTCAGGTAAAACAATCCACAATTGATGCGGCTATTAAGCGCAAAAAACGTAAGAGCTGCATTGCTACTGCCATTGAAAAATATGGGGAAGAAATTTGTGCTGCAAGCATTCGGCTGTACGGAGTTACAAATGACAGCTTAGAGGGAAAAGAAGATGCTGTTGTTGCTTGTGACATAGCGGTAGAGACATGTAAAAATCCGGAACCGGAAGAACAAATAAAACCAAGAAAAACCATAAAGCTTTGGTAGGTTTATATACTACTTAAGAATACTTTATCCAGTCAATTGGACTGACGCTTTCAAGTTTCACATCTTTCATTGGTGCAGCGTTAAAAGACGTGAGGGTGAAAACACCCTTTTTTGAACCCAATGTGAGAGTTTTAATGGCTTTCCGCTCATCTACAAAATGAGCAATAACTACCTTATGTAAATAGTCCGCGATATTTTTTTCCCGTTTTGAGTAATATAATATCATACCGTCCGTGAACATAGGACGCATACTGTCACCCCGGACAATAACTGCCACGGTGTGCTTCACCGTTTCAGGTGGAACTTCTATTTCATCGAGGCCTCCCCCATTGGCGTGATCGTCAATTGGTGAAATAGATCCGCCGGCTCCTACATAACCTACAACTGGAACCATTGGGTTTTTGGGTTTTTCTCCATCAGAATAGTCAAGGCCAATATAGTCATCACTTGTAATTCCCCAAAATTCGTCCCTAAGCTCAACCACGGGGTCAGAAAACTGAAATTTTGTTTTCAAGACGTTTGTAAGCATAACTAAAGAAGGTAATTTAGGTTCGTTTTTACCTTGTTCCCATGCTGCAACTGTCGTGAAGGACACCCCAATCTTTTTTGCCAAATCAGTTTGCGTCCACCCTTTTTCTTTCCTTGCGGATCGTATTTGATCGCCGATGTTATCCATAACTATATCATTACATTAAATGTAATTCCTTCTTGACTTTTACATAAACTGTAATTACAGAAAATGTAATTAGTGACCTATTTCTAAACACTAATAACACAAAGGGCGGCAACCCTCTGCACGTAATAGGAGAAAAGTGATGATTGATAACCCAGACGAACTCGTAAGGCGTGGTTGGAACAAAGAGAAGATCAAGACCGAGTTGCGGCTCAAAGGGTTTACTCTCGCTTCTCTTGCTCGCATCCACGGTAAGGGCCGTACTTATTTTTCAATAGTGCTAATACAGTCACTACCAAAAGGTGAAAAAGTAATCGCCGATATTCTTGGCGTTCATCCTTCCGAAATATGGCCCGCTCGCTACGGGTCAGTCGGGCGACCTCATGTTGGTCGCTTCCTTCCTAGAAATGATGGTCTTGCAAAACAGGCCGCCCGTCAAGCTTTAAAGAATGCGTCGTGAGAAAATTACCCCCTCCAGACTTATCCTCCATCCCAATTTTTGGGTGCCAGAAACACCGCTATTTTAGATACATGCAAGCATGGGAAGCCATAAAGCAAGGTGTTGCGGAATTGCCAAAAGCAGAAGGGCAAAAACCATGAACATCGTCATTACAAACAAGGCGTTTAGGCCTTACTATCTCCCTGCAAATGACAATGTGTTTCCAAAGTTAACCGTTGAGGAAATTAAGGTTCAGGGCCGGTGGTATGTCCACGCTCATAATAGCATGTTTGAAATAGTTTATACACCAGATGAAGCGGAAGATATGGCCCATGACTTAACGGCAGTAAACGGCTACGACACGGACGCACACGCACTGCAATTAAGCGCCCGTAAATGCCGCCGATTTGGCGGCGCGGCATGAGTGGCCCAGAGATGCATATGCGCAAAGTTGGTGACCAACGTCTTTATTGCGAAGTCGTGACGCCGTTTATGCTGATCACAAAAGACCCCGTTTCGGGCCTCTGGATTGTTGTCGATTGGGCGAGCAAACGCAGGGCTGCATTTAAAGACGATATTACGGCCCGCCTGTGGTGCCGAGCGGCATTTTCAGTTTTTGTAGGTGTGCCCAATACCAACGCCGAAATACAAGAATTTCATGACAGCATGACGGGGTTGGGATGGCGGATCGGGCAGTATCTTAATTCATGTTTTATGTGGGATTTGCGTAAGCCATTAACAGATGCCATCGTGAACAAACACGCTGAATACAGTCAAAGAAAAAGGAATACGGAGGCCCGTATCATGGACGATCTTCGCCAAGGAGTTCGTAAATGATCGATTGGACACCAACGCTAATATCGGGTTCACGCTCAATAATTGTATCAACGGCAGTCCCAAACTGGTCTCTCAAATCTGGATGGATTGTTGAGAAACCCGTTGCCAAAATATTTAATGCATGTTGCAGGGCTTCTACCTGCATCGCCATTAACTCAAAACGCAATATAAATTTATCATCCATTGTAAAATTTTCCTTATCTGATTCGATTTTGTCACCCCTACACTATCATAAAAATAGCACCCCGCAGGTGGGTCAATGAGAGCCCTCGCAAATAACAAATCCATGCAGGCTGTGTCGCCCAAAAAGAGCGTTGATAAATCCATGCTTTGGGAGATAGCACAAATTAAGCATGATGTGCAAAAAAGACGTGCAGAACGGCGGGCAAAAAGATGAGCGCCATTTCCCCTAAATTATATTACACAGCCCAAGAACTTGCGGATTTGCAGTTACACAGTTTGCCTGCATC
>JAESQI010000286.1 GCA_016765255.1 Robiginitomaculum sp.
ATGCATCAGGTAATAATACTTCCAATGATTGGAATGTATCCTACAATTCAGCGGCAAACCCTACTCCAGATCAAAGTTTTACTGGAAGTGTATCAGCTTCGGCAAATTTGCCAAAGCCTTTACAAAGTCACCTTTAATGGGTTTGCCGACACATTCAAAGGCGCCAATCCGCAAAGCTTCGATGGTATCAGATGCGCCTTTTTGGGTTAAGGTCGAGACCATAATTACGGGCATAGGGCGGAGCTTCATAATTTTTTCAAGAAATTGTAAACCGCTCATACGCGGCATTTCAATGTCGAGTGTCAGCACATCTGGGTTTAACCGCTTGATCTCTTCTCGTGCTTCATAAGGATCGCCCGCTTCTCCAACCACTTCTATGGCTGGGTCAGACTTTAGGACTATTTTGATCACAGCCCGCATAGTGGGTGAATCGTCAATTACTAGAACTCGCACCCGTTCCATGAAGCCTCCTATTGGTATTCAAGATAATTTTTAAATGGGTTTACGGCAATTTACTTTAAAAATCTTGCCAGTCATTATCTTCTTCGCTGTCCATTTCCAGATCAAGAGCGTTTGAGCCTTGTGTGGCCGCAAAATATGTGGCCGCTCTTTTTTGTTGCGCCGCGACAGGAGATGCCCCACCCCCCGCAGGAATAGTTTGCGTATTTATGCTGGTTACAGAGTTCGGTATACCGCCTGTACCAATATCAAACTGACGCACCAGCGCCGTCATTTCTTCCGCGTCATTCGTAAGCGTGTGGCATGCCGCTGTGGACTCCTCGACCATAGCTGCATTTTGCTGGGTGGTTTTATCCATCTCGTTAATTGCCGTATTGACTTCTCCAAGCCCTGTTGCTTGCTCTTGCGCAGACGCGGCAATATCTGAAACAAGCTCGCTAATCTCAGCAACACTGTCGACAATACCACCCAGTGCTTTGCCAGTTTCACCAACCAATTTCACACCGTGTTCCACATGTTTTCCGCTCGTGGTGATCAGAGTTTTAATGTCTTTAGCCGCGTCAGATGATCTTTGAGCGAGGGCCCGTACCTCAGAGGCTACAACCGCAAACCCGCGACCAGCCTCACCAGCTCTCGCCGCTTCGACACCTGCATTCAGGGCAAGTAAGTTGGTTTGGAAAGCAATTTCGTCAATCACGCCAATGATTTTGGAAATCTCATTGGAAGATGTTTTAATTTCGCTCATGGCCTTAAAGGCGTTTTCAACAACCAGACCACTTTTTTCAGCGTTGGTTTTGGTGACACCAACCACGCTGTTGGCTTTTTCTGCTGATTTAGCTGTTTGTTGAACGGTCGCTGTCACTTCGTCCAAAGCCGCTGCCGTTTCTTCTAAGGCTGCCGCCTGATTTTCTGTGCGCGTAGCCAAATCCTCAGACGCTTGGCTCATTTCGCTGGCACCCGTTTGAATACCAACCGCATTGGTTAAGATTGGGCCCATAGTAGAATTTAATTTCGTAACGGCGGCGTTAAAGTCTGTACGAAGTTTTTCATACTCGCCGCTAAAGGCTTGGTCAATTTTACTGTTTAAATCACCTTCGGCTAATGAATTCAATCCGCTGGCTAGTGTAGAAACAACAAGTGCTTGTTCTTCTGCATGGCTTGCAAGCTCTGCCTCTGAACGTGAACGGTTATTGTGCGCTTCTGTAACATTATTGGCTATATTAACAATTCTGAAGACCTTGCCATTAACGTCGACAACTGGGGTGTATGATACATTTAACCAAACTGACTGACCCTGCTTGCCAAAATATTCATACTCGCCGCTCATGGTTTTACCAGCGTTCATCTTATCCCAAAACTTATTGTAATTACTGGACGAACGTGCCCGCTCGCTGACAAATATGCGGTGATGCTTGCCTACAATCTCTGAAATAGAATATCCTGTTGCTTTCAAAAAATTCTCATTAGCGGTGATGAGAGTGCCATCTAAGTTAAATTCTATAATACTTTGGTCACGGTCAAGAGCGCTCATAATCCCACTATTGGTTCGAGCCTCTGTGACATGGTCCCATTCGAGGGAATTACCCACATGATTTCCGCTAGCGTCCATCACCGTGCTAAAACTTAAGGAAAATTTCAAATCACCAACTGAAATATCTGTACGGAAGGGCATTTTTGACGGATTGGCCAATAGTTTTCGTTGATGCTCTGGGTGCTTTTGGAATATGTCAATACACGTGCCGACAATATTTTTTGGGTCAAAATTTGGAAATACGTCTTTGAAAGCTTCGGCGTGATCAGAGAATAATTCCATTGACGATTGATTAACGAACGTCACCATTAAATCTCTATCCACCACCATCATTGCCATAGAAGAACCGTCAAATGATGAGCCTTTAAATGTGGATACAGTTTGTTGCTCAACAGCTTTAGTCACATCGCTAGCAATTTTTACCACTTTAAACGGCTTACCACTGGCATCTATCACTGTGTTATAAGCCGCCTCTAGCTTTACCAAAGACCCGTCTTTTGTATAGCGATCAAATATTCCCGCCACCGTTTCACCGCTGCGTAGTTTTGCCCAGAACTCTTCATACTCGGTAGATTTGCGGTACTCCTTGCTGACAAATTTTGAATGGTGTTCACCAAGAACTTCCTCTTCGCCATACCCCATAGTCGCGCAAAAATTATCATTGGCTTTGGTGACTTTACCGTCCATAGTAAACTCAATGATGGCCTGATTTTCGCTTATAGCAGAAATGAGGCCAGCATTGGTGCAGCGACTCATTTGCAAACCTGTCACATCACTGGCAATTTTCACCACTTTAAACGGCGTATCCGTCTCGTCCAATACAGATGTATAGCTTGCGTCTAACCAAAGCGTATCGCCTTGTTTATTAAACCGTTCGAAAATCCCCGCCACGTTTTTACCGCTGTTTAAGTCTTGCCAAAGTTCTTTATATTTAGCGGATGTTTTGTGTTCGTCGCTGACAAACATGGAATGGTGCTGGCCTGTAATTTCTTCAAGGCTATAGCCTACCGACTTTAGAAAGTTTTTATTGGCGGTAATGATTGTCCCGTCTAGGTTAAATTCTATTATGGCGTGGCCACGGTTAAGCGCGCCGACAATCTCCGCATTGGTTCGAGTTACATCCTTTGTTCTTTTTAATTTTTTAAAAAAACTCATCTTTGTTCTCCGCAATACATTTTGGCCTTTTTATGCACAATTGTATTTTCTTCCCCAAGGCTACGCCCTAAATTTTCACATGCTGACATACAACATCTTGGTGTTTGGTATTAACCAAGAAGGTAAACAAACAGTTTCTGGTCCGAAACAAATATGGGCGCTCCACCTTATGGTAATACCCAATTTTGTTTACGCTTTGCTAATCAACTCCGCCTAGCGTGGTTTCCATATGATTATAAAAAGGACGTGCCCATGTCGCTCGCACAAATCAAGCAAGATTACGTAACACCGAACCCCAATGATATGCAGGCCCTGATAAAAGCCTATCTGCAAGACCTGATAGATAATAAATTAGAAAACCTGCCAACGGGTTCTGACGAGGTTTCAGTACTGATTCAAACCCTCGCAGGGAAAATGCAAACCCGCGTGGGGACAGAGATGAGCCGCTGCGTCAATCTCTCTATTGAAGTCAACGAAACGGCGATATTCTCGGCCAAAATGCTCAATGACATTCGCAATGTTGACCACCAGACCCAAGGCATTGCGGTGGCTGCTGAAGAAATGGTGGCGACCGTCAAAGAAATCGAAACCTACGGCACCAATATAGCCACCCAAGCCGTCGAAGCTCAAAGCGCAACCAAATCTGGCGCCGAGGCTGTACGCAACGCAACAACAAATATGGGCGAGATTACTAAGGCCGTGAATATGGGGGTTGAGCAGGTTAATGTTCTATCCGAATTCACCGACAAAATTAGCGGCATTGCGGTTGATATTAAAAAAATCGCCGAACACACCAATATGCTGGCCATTAACGCCATGATTGAGGCCGCTAGGGCTGGGGAAACGGGCAAAGGGTTTGCAGTGATCGCGGGCGAAGTTAAATCTCTCGCTGGCAAAACGGCTATTTCCACCGAGGAAATTGGCGGCATTATCATTGACCTACAAGACAAGATGAAAACCGTCATCGAATGTATGGACAATAGCACTATAGCTGTGGAAACAGGTCAAACTGCAATTACGGAAGTCGATACTCGTATGGCCGAAATTGATCGAACCATTACAGTCGTAACCGAAAACACCTCACAAATCTCCAATGCACTGCGCGAGCAAAATCAGGCCTCCAATGAAGTGGCGCAAGGCATTGCTGTCATTGCGGCCAGTTCCAGCGGTTCTCTTGAAGGGATTGAGAGCATTGTTAATTCTATGGACAAGGTCGAAGCCCTGATTACAGAACAAATCACGGCGCTGGCTGAATTTGAAGTCCCCGCCAAGGTGATTAAACTGGCCCAGTCTGATCATGTAATTTGGAAGAAGAAACTGGCCAATATGGTAACAGGGCGGGCGGGTCTTAAAGCCGACGAACTGGCCGATCACCATTCTTGCCGATTGGGCAAATGGTATGACAATGTTACCGATCCAAAATACTTAAACAATCCAGCCTTTATCGAGCTTAAAGGCCCGCATAAGCTTGTCCATCAACACGGGATTGACGCGGTGAAACTCTATAATGCCCAAAACACCAAACAAGCCCTTGCAGAGATTAGTATCGTCGAAGACGCCTCCAAAGATGTGCTACGCCTGTTGGCTATTTTGGAAAAACAAGGCTAAAACCCCACCCTATTCTGCGCTGTAGATTATCAGCCCATATTGTGCTACATCTTGATGCTTCATCAGGGGGTCAATATGAACAAATATGTTTTAACAAGTGCAATTTTGTCACTCACTCTCACATCATGTGCGCCGCGCAATGATAAACCACACGAAACCAATGTGGGGGAACCCGAAACGCAGAAGGTATTTAAAACTTACCCCGCACAATTATTTCACCAAACAATTAGTTACGGCCTCGCCAATTCTGGAGGGTATACATTTTCCCATGACGGGTCAAAATTGCTGATTAGCTCTGACAAGAGCGGGATATTTAATGCTTATACACTGTCCCTAGACGGCGTCTCTACCCCAATGACCAGTTCAACGGACTTCCCCTATTACGCCCAATCTTTCTTCCCCAAAGATGACCGCATACTTCTCCAAGGCGATCAGGGTGGTAATGAACTTGACCATGTTTTTGTGCGCGCAGTAAGCGGCGACCTGACCGATTTAACACCGGGCGATAAGGTTAAAGCTTCATTTATCGGCTGGCACGAAAATGGAAATGATTTTTATATTTCCACAAATGAACGTGATCCCTCCTCGAATGATGTCTATCTTTATCATGCAAGCGATTATAGCCGCGAACTGGTTTTTAAAAATCGCAAACTTAATATTGGCGCTATCAGTCCTGACGGAAAATATCTGAGCTTGGTGCAAACCATTACCAGCGCCAATGCAGATATTTTTATAATTGATCTCACCAAAAAAGAGGCAATACCCGAACTGATTACCAAGCATATTGGCAATATCAGTTACGGTGTTTATGGTTTTACTCCCGATAGCCAAAACCTTGCATTTGCCACCGATGAATTTGGTGAGTTTAATCAGGCGTGGACATATAACATTGCCAGTGGGGATAAAAAACTCCTGCTCAAGACAGACTGGAATGTCTCTTATATTACCTATAGCCCAAGTGGGCGCTACCGCGTCAGCGCCGTTAACGCAGACGGCGTCACCGAAGTTGAAATATTTGACACCAACACCAAAACACCTGTTGTTCTAACAGGTGTGCAAGCGGGAGAGCTTTCCCAAATTCGCTTTAACAGTGACGAAAGTAAAATGGCCTTTGGCCTCAATACCGATACATCGCCTCGAAATATTTTCGTCGCAAATTTATCCAGCGGCGAGGCCCGTAAATTAACAACAGCTTTGCCCGAAGGTATCTCGGAAGATAATTTGGTAACCGCGTCTATTGTTCGCTATTCAAGTTTTGATGGCCTGCAAATCCCGAGCATACTCTATATGCCAAAACAGGCGAGCGCCAAAACGCCAGTGCCTGCACTTGTCTGGGTGCACGGCGGGCCGGGTGGGCAAAGCACGAAAGGCTATTCGGCCATGATTCAACATCTGGTCAATCATGGCTATGCTGTGCTGGCGGCCAATAATAGAGGCTCGTCGGGTTATGGTAAAACTTTTTATCATCTGGACGACCGCAAACACGGGGAAGATGACCTTGTCGACATTGTCTACGCAAGAGTATATCTTGAAGGGTTAAGCGGCATAGACAAAGACCGTATTGGCATTATTGGCGGCTCTTACGGTGGCTATATGACTATGGCGGCCCTCGCCTTTCATCCTGACGTTTTTGATGTGGGGGTTAATATATTTGGCGTGACAAATTGGGAGCGTACCTTAAAAAGCATTCCCGCATTTTGGGGCGCGTTTCGCGATGCGCTTTACGACGAAATGGGCGACCCCGCCACAGACCAAGAACGGCACCGCCGCATTTCACCTCTGTTTCACGCAGAAACCATCACCAAGCCGCTTTATGTGGTGCAAGGGGCGAATGACCCGCGTGTCCTGCAAGTTGAAAGTGACGAAATGGTCAAAGCCGTACGCGCCAACGGCGTAGAGGTTGACTATGTGTTATTCCCTGACGAAGGGCATGGTTTCCAAAAACGCAAAAACCGCATCACCAATTCAGAGCGGATTGTACAATTCCTCGACAAAAACCTCAAAGGCCTTGAAACCGAGTAAACAAAAAACCCGCCCTCACTTGCATGAGGACGGGTGGATAAAATTTATTTAAAAATCTGGTGTGTCAATTACCACTCATACCACAGACCAGCGCGGGCGCCCGTTGTGCCAGATTTATCCGTAAAGCCAATGCCTGCATTAAACTGCATATTAGGGCTTACCCTTGCCGCCATGGTAAATGACGCTGCATGTTCACCGCCGTACAGACCCCAATTGGCCCCGAAACCAAATTTGGCATCAGGTGATAAAGAGGCTCCGCCCGCCATGGCCATGGCCACCGCAATCCCGCCTGTGTTCTGGTTGATGTTGAGTGAATTGGTCGCAATCCCTGCGCCGAATTTGTCAATCCGTGCGGAGAACGCATCAATCCGAGTTTTGTTTTCCAAGATTGATGTTGTGTTGCCCGAAATCGTCACTTCGTTGGCACTAATGCGCGTACCGTACGTGACAAGTGTCGCATCTTGACGAGTATTGGCCGCCGTATTGGCATCAATCTTGACCAAATTTGCCGCGATATTGGTGGTATTGCCAGCAATATTGGTCGTGTTGGTAGCAATATTGGTCACATTGGTAGCAATGACCGTCTCATTGACTCCAATACGCGTTGTATTGCCCGCAATATTGGTGGTGTTGGTGGCTATATTACCTTCATTGACCGTAATCCGAGCACTTTTTCCTGAAATGTTGGTCGCATTCACCGATATCGCTGCCGTATTACCCGCAATCAAAGTGGTGTTGCCTGCAATATTGGCAGCGTTAGTGACAATACCTGCCGTATTACTGGCCACAGTTACCGCGCTGGTATTAACGGTTAAGTTCTGAATGGCGGCTGCGTTATTTGACACTGCCGTTGCATTGCCCGCTACTTGAGTGGCAAGATTGGTGACTTGTGTTCCCAAATTGGTCACACTGGTATTTAAAGTTCCAACCTGACCCTGCAAGGTCGTAATCGCCGTACCGTTGCCAGTGATAGCAGTTGTGTTACCCGCAATCGCTGTACCGTTATTGGTAATGGATGTACCGTTACCCGTAATCGCTGTGCTATTATTCCCAATCGCAGTATTGTTGTTGCCTATATTGGTTGTATTGGTGCCAACTTGTCCCTGTAAAGCCGCAATATCGGCATCGTTGGACGTTACTTGGCCCTGCACATTGGCAAGTTGAGCGGGCGTCACCCCACCACCGCCACCACCAGCGGCTTCCAAGGTTGTTACGCGGTTACCAAGCGCGTCAAATTCTGCCTGTGTAACATCGCCAGTTGGCGTATTGGCTACATAGAGATTACCATTGCTGTCCACGGTTACAAATTGAACGCCTGCACCTTGTGCGTCGCGTGATTTTATAGAGCTAACCCCTAAGAGCGTATAAGTGTTGGTTGTATTGCCAATCACAATTTGATCATTGCGGGTGACTAGGGTATCTGCGCCAAGGGCAATGCTGTTGTTAAACGCTGTTCTGGCAGCAGGGCCAATCGCAACAGACCTTGAGCCGCTCGTAAGTGACGCAAACCCTATAGAAACACCGTCCGCACTAGACGCATTATGCCCGATAGCAATGCCACTAACCCCAGCTACAGTATTACCGCCCATAGCCACGCCGAGACGCATTGCCGATGAACTTGTCCCAATGGCAATCGCGTTGTCACCTATTGCTGTGGCATTATTGCCAAAAGCCATCACGGCTTCTTGAGTTGTACTTGCACCCGTTCCGCACTGTACAAGGCCAGCCCCCAAACCACCAGCCCCAACCGTGCCTGGTGTGCATGGGCTAGTGGAACTACCTGCGCCGCCTGCTGCCAAAGCAAGATTGCCATTTGCGTCTGCCGTAAGGAATTTGACTGGGCCGCTTTGGGACGCGGTTGCATTGGCACCGTTAATGCCAGCGAGTAGGTAGACTGCCGCAGCGTCACCGATAGAGACTTGACCTATGGCCGTTGTCCGCGCCCCCATGCCAATGGCGGTTGAGTTGTCAAAGCCTGCCCGTGTATCAAAGCCCAACGACATTGATCGAATACCGCCCGCAATGGCGTCTCGCCCCATTGCGTAAGAGTTAAGAGCCGTGGCCCGAGAACCTGCACCCAGCGCTATAGAAAGTTCGCCTAAAGCTTGCGCCCCCGCAACAGCCCCAAATGGGAGTAATAATTGTCGCCCGCCAAGAGCCAAACTGCCTTCGCCAGTCGCCGCCGCACCGCCGCCAATGGCAACCGCGCCCTGCGCCCCTGCATTGGCCACAATGCCGAGCGCAATGGCTTCAGCCCCCATCGCATTTGCCGTAGCGCCAATTGCAATCGTGGCAACACCAGATGCGCCCGCATTCCCTAAAGCAAGAGCATCTCGACCATTCGCCACCGCAGTTGAGCCAATCGCTGTTGCGCCTTGTCCATCTGCAATCGTGGCATTATTACCAATCGCAATCGAGTTTATGGATCGTGCTTCAGAACTATTCCCAAGCGCAATTGAGTTGTTGCCTTGCGCGTCTGAACCATCGCCGCATTGTAAAAATGTGTTGCCAATTACAGCGCTGCCCGTACAGGCCGCGCCCACATTAGCCACTTCGGGTGTGCCGCCCTTTAAGATTTTTGCGGCAAGGTTAATCACGGGTACGTCCGCAATATCAGAGCTATCCAATATATCGGTTAGCAGGAACGGCGCGGCGAGCGATATGTCCATACGTTTAAGAATTGTGTTAAATTCCTCGCCTGCCTGCGCCGTGCTACCCGCAAATGTAAAGAGAAGCGCCGCACTGGCAGCGCCTATTAGGAGTGTTTTTGTTTTAGCTATGTGTGTCATTTTTTCCTCCATGACGGGTTTTTATAAACTGCCGCCATAAAACGAACCCAGGCCCAAATGTCACATGACAAACCCTGTCATGAAAATATGCCCCACGACATGACAGAATTTGTCATGGTAAAGACGAGAACATCTAACTCCATCTCTCTTTCTCTTCCCACCCGCTCATACCGCCATAGGGCGGTATCCCATCCTAAGTTTGGTTCTCAATTATCACGGAGAACCGCTTTTCAGCAGTATGAGCGAGGGAGAATAGGAGGGCGAGGGAGATATGGACTTGTACCCCTCAATATGTAACCATCGCCCGATGGGGAGCAATATGGCTAAATGGGCGCTATGTTTAATTGTTATATTCGGGTTGCTATCCTGTAGTGACCAAACCAAATCCCAAAATGACCTCTCAAATATTTCCGTAGAGACAAGTGCAGCTTCTCTCTTTGAAATTGACTCCGGCGCGCAAGACCACATAGCCTCTTTGCGCAAAACCGCTCGGGCCGTCTCGGTAATGAATGAACACGAAAAAGCGCGAGCTGCTTTTAAAAATATTTTAGATGCCGTTGAAACGACTTATCCAAAAGACAGCTATCCAATTGCTATGGCCCTGAATGATTACGGTTTTATTCTCAATGTCATTGGGTCAACGAAAGACGCTCTCCCTGTGCATCAACGGGCGGTTGATATGATAAATGCCCTACCCAACACAACGCCCTATGCCAAAGATCGCCAATGGCGGATGATTGCCAACCTAGCCGAGACCGAGCTCCGAATTGGCAATATATCCCGTGCCCGCGACTTATACGCGCAAGCCTATAAAATCCCCATAACTTTGCCGTGGGCGTTGCCAGAGACTACCACCAATGGAGATAGGACTCTTGTCATTATTGAGCGATGGCGCGACCAATATATATCAGATCCCAAAGCCATGTTTTCCAAAACGGATTACACCGCTGACCCCGTCTATCAGGCCGAAGTTTTTGCCAATCAGGACAAAGGTCGCTATATGGATTTCGGGGCCAACCCAGCCGAAAGCGTTCGGGTGTGGAAAGAAATTTCTGAGACGGTGGCTAAGGCTTATCACCCCCGCTCGCGTCTTGCCACGTCAGCCCTTGGCAATTACGGCGCGATCTCTTATTTTTCGGACGCCAAAGAATTGGGCCTTTCGGCCACGTTGGCTGCCCTAAAGCAAAAAGAAAAATTTGTTACAGAGTTTTGGTTTGAC
>JAESQI010000287.1 GCA_016765255.1 Robiginitomaculum sp.
CAAAGCCAATGGCCTGACTATGGACGATATTGGCCTATGGGAACTGAACGAGGCTTTCGCTGTGCAAGTGCTATACTGCCGCGATACTCTCGGAATCCCTAACGAAATCATGAACGTGAATGGCGGCGCCATTTCCGTCGGACATCCCTACGGCATGAGCGGCGCCCGCATGGTCGCGCATGCATTGATCGAAGGCAAAAGACGCGGCGCAAAATACGTAGTCTGCACAATGTGCGTAGGCGGCGGCATGGGCGCGGCTGGCTTGTTTGAGGTGGCTTAGCGACTTAGAAAACCCAACTCCCACGCGCCCATTCATTAATAATGGTTATGATGGCAAGCCATCCTAACTGGCGCGGCTGGCTTGTTTGAGGTGGCTTAGTTCAAAACGGCTACTCCCCTCCATATTCCGCTCATACCCGCGAAGGCGGGTATCCAGTGAGATATTTGCCTAGACTCCCGCCTGCGCGAGAGTGAGCGGGGGTTAGGGGAAAAACTTGTGAAACCACGAGACTTGCGAACAAACACCTTTAAGTGTAATATTCAATTATGAGCCACACTCACACGATAACACCTGCCCGCAAAGATGCGCTTGACAGTGCAGCCCTAGACCAAGCCTTACGCGTGGACGAAGAACCCCTCCCTGCAGACCTTGTTCGTCGTATGGTTGCGAGCGAAAGCCCCATCCGTGTATTTCGCACCTACAGAGGTCTCACCCAACAAGTCTTAGCCGATGCCACCAATGTACCCAAAACGACAATCAACGAACTCGAAACAGGTCGCAAAGACGGCTCCATAAAAACCCTCTCCCGCATAGCAGAGGTGCTAAATGTGGATGTAGATGATTTGATTTGAGGAATGACATGATAATTAACAAAATAAAAATGACGATAAAAGATGGAACAGTAATTCCCAAACCTAGCGCAAAAGCAGAGTTTACTGTTAAGGGGTGGGGCAAAAGAAGGTCAAGCAGTGCTTTAATCTACCATATTCCCAACCATAACAACCCCAATAAACCGTATCAAAAAGGTATAACCGAAGAAGAATTTACAATTGCATATGTAAATTTGACAAAAACGGGAGAATTAACAAGAACATGGTTCAATCAAACACTCCCCGCGTGTGCAAAAGAGGGCGGATGTAATTTCACGACAATTGGTGGAATTTTCGAACTTTTGAATATTGCAAGATACGAAGCAAATGGCGTTTATAAATATATTAAGTAATCAATTTAGTTTTTTTTATCCCGCTCACTCCCGCGAAGGCGGGAGTCCAGCACGGACATTACAATGGATACCCGCGTGCGCGGGTATGAGCGGGGTTTGGAGAAGTCACCTGTACATTTAGCTATGTTCAACTTTGTTGGCTC
This sequence comes from Robiginitomaculum sp., assembly GCA_016765255.1. Classification (GTDB taxonomy): domain Bacteria; phylum Pseudomonadota; class Alphaproteobacteria; order Caulobacterales; family Maricaulaceae; genus Robiginitomaculum_A. Next base: position 1,367 of record JAESQI010000287.1, read on the forward strand.
CCACGCCAAAACAAGTACATGATCACGGGCAGTATAAGTTCAACTCCCATGAGGACGATAAACAAAGTGTGCGGCGTTCCCATTACCATGAAAGATATAGCGCGGGCTAACCCACCCAAGAAAAACAGGGCAAGGAGTAGCGGTATTCGCGGGCTATATTTGTTTAAATCGTGTGATGCTTGAACAAGAAAACCGCCGTATACGACCCAAAATACAGCAAAAAACCTGAACTCACTGTCCACATTCACCGAATTAAAACCTGTGACTGGTGCTTTACCACCACCAAAGGTTTCCACAATTCTAGCAAATAATTGCACCGTTTTATCAGGCCCAAATCCAATAATAGACAGCCCAATTCCTACGGCTGTGGTGCCAAGTAAAAATAGTAATAACCGTAATATTTGCGTTTTCATGAACGACCTCAACTCTAAATATTTACCAACAACTATATAATCACCTAACTCTTGCTCACCCCTCGAAGCAAATGTTCTTATGGATACCCGCCTGCGCGGGTATGAGCGGGAAGCAAGGTTACCCCAAAACGCTATCAACCTCAACATACTCCATTCCTAACGCCTCACCAACTGCGGCGTATGTCAGCTTGCCTTCTGCGACGTTTAGGCCTTCTTTTAGGTGTTTGTTATCACGACAAGCCTGTTTCCAGCCTTTTCTTGCTATGGCTTTGGCGTGGCTTAGGGTTACGGCGTTTAGGGCGTATGTGCTTGTTCTTGCCACCGCGCCCGGCATATTGGCGACGCAGTAATGAACGACATCATCAATGATATAGGTTGGGTCTGCGTGAGTGGTGGCTTTGGAAGTCTCGAAACACCCACCTTGGTCAATGGCCACGTCAACCAAAACCGCTCCCGCTTGCATGGTTTTAATCATGGCGCGGGTGATGAGTTTTGGCGCGGCAGCACCCGGAACGAGAACAGCGCCAACAACGAGGTCAGCGGTTTTTACCAAATCCGCCAAGACGGCAGGGGTGGAGCGTAAAATTTTCGCGCTTGCTTTAAAGTAATTGGACAAACCCTCCATCACATCTGGGTCACGGTCGAGGATGGTCACGTCTGCTTGCAAACCAACCGCCATTTGGGCGGCGTTAAATCCAACAACCCCGCCGCCAATAATAATGACTTTAGCGGGGGCGACACCGGGCACACCACCGAGGAGGACACCGCGACCTTTGTTCTCTTTTTGCAAGGCCGTTGCCCCCGCTTGAATAGAGAGACGCCCCGCCACTTGGCTCATAGGTTTTAGGAGCGGGAGTTCACCACCATCACTCGTGACCGTTTCATATGCAATCCCGATACAGCCTGATTTAAGCAGAGCTTTGGTCTGTTTTGGATCGGGCGCAAGATGTAAATATGTATAGAGAATTTGGCCTTTGCGGAGCATTTTACATTCCACTGCTTGGGGTTCTTTCACCTTAACAATCATGTCTGCGCGTTTGAAAATACTGGCCGCCGTTTTGGAAATACTGGCCCCTGCCGCCCGATATGATTTATCGTCCGCGCCGATGCCAAGACCCGCCCCCGTTTCGACAATAACTTTTTGCCCAGCATAGACAAGTTCGGCAACACTTTCAGGGGTCAGGCCCACTCTATATTCATGGTTTTTAATCTCTTTTGGCACACCAATTAGCATGGAAATCTCCTGATTATAATTTATGGATATGATAGAAAGTTACTGATTGTTCTTTTTCCATATTTTTCGTTTATTTTCATGTTTTATTGAATATTTTTCTTTTATTATGCATAATAACAGTATATTTTATCATTATGGACACCATTGATAAGAAATTACTACATGCCGTGCAGAAGGATTGTCGCCGATCACTTGCTGACCTCGCGGGCGAAATTGGCCTATCACAATCGGCTGCACACCGCCGTCTCGGCTTACTTGAAAAAGCGGGTATTATTGAAGGCTATCATGCTCGCCTCAACGGGTCAAAACTCGGCTACCAAATTGAATTTTACGTGGAAGTTTCCTTAGACAGCCAAAGCGAGCAAGTTCTTGCCGCCTTTGAGAAAGCCGCCCTCGCCCGTCCGCAAATACTGGAGTGCTATTTGATGACCGGTAAGGCGGATTATTTGCTCAAAGTGGCAGCAGAAAACACCCGCGAATATGAGCGTATATACCGCCGTACTATCGCCGCCCTGCCCCATGTATCGCGCATTCAGTCATCTCTTGTTATGAAGGCGGTCAAACGGTGGAATGGCTATCCTGCACGGCCTTAAATGCATAAAACCCTAGTGAACACGACCAAGCATGGTATAGATGAATATGATCGTTTTTTTTCGGCTCATTTGTGTTTGCTTTCTTGTGCAAATTCTCACCACTAACGGGCAAACTCAAACACTTATTGAGGGCCAATTATCTGGATCTTCTCTGTCTTCTCCTGTTGTAGAAAG
>JAESQI010000288.1 GCA_016765255.1 Robiginitomaculum sp.
ATCAGCCAGTCGGTTTGTTTGCCCTGACATGGCCGAGACAACAACCGCGATTTCGTAGCCCCGCTTCGCCTCATGGGCAACTAAATCGGCCACGTGACGGATCCTATCCAGATCGGCAACGGAGGTTCCGCCAAATTTCATGACAATACGGGCCATTTGTTCCTTTGTTTCTTCCAAAGCCTTCCTTATAAGGTATCTAAGCTTTAGGAAAGACCATATATGGCACAATCCGCCCCAAATCACATTGAGAGCGTCAGTGTTGACCCTGTCGAAATGGCACATTTTGCGGCCATGGCCGATGATTGGTGGAATCCGAAGGGTAAGTTTAAACCCCTACATATCATGAACGGGTGCCGAACTGGATTTATTAAAGACGAGATTTGCGCTCATTTCATGCGTGTCCCAGATGCCTCTCTTCCCCTCAAAGGCTTGCGGGTTCTGGACGTCGGATGTGGTGGCGGCTTACTCTGTGAACCCATGGCCAGATTGGGCGCACATGTCACGGGCGTGGACGCGCTGGAAAAAAACGTTAAAATCGCCACCACACACGCCCTAAAATCTGATCTTGATATTGATTACCGCTACGGCACGGTTGAAGGTTTAAGCGACACACCATTTGACGTGGTTTTAAACATGGAAGTGCTTGAGCATGTCACCAACCCACCGCAGTTTATTAAAGACTGCGCCCAGATGACTAGAGACGGCGGCATGTTGTTTTGCTCGACCCTAAACCGCACCGCCAAAGCCTTCACTATGGCCATTTTTGGCGCTGAATATGTGATGAACTGGCTCCCCAAAGGCACGCATCAATACGCAAAATTTATCAAACCGTTGGAACTCGTGCGCATGTTAAAAGACGCAGGCCTAAATCCCGCCTCCCCCCAAGGCATGGTCTATAACCCACTCGGCCAAAGCTGGAAAATCAGTGACGATACCGGGGTTAATTATGTTGTTGTCGCAGTGAAAGAATAAAGAGCAAGTTCAATCATAACGCGTCCCTTTTTAAATTCGCCTATTCTCTCACCCTAACGGCCCATAAAAAATTCCCACGCCAGTCTTGCGCCATTGGCATCACGGCATTGAGGGCCAAAGTTAGAGCTTGCAGTCGGGTCAACGGACGGCATGGAATGCCCACCACCATCCATTATTGTAAACCGAACATCGCTACCACCCGCAAGGGCAAAATGGTCATTTTGTTGCAATACACAATTATCATTCGGGTCAACATCTTCTAATACAATTTGTATAGCCACAGGGTCGGCACCACTCTGCTCAACCCACCAATCTCTTGTATCAAAAGACGAACGAACACTGCCCCGACCACCATCACCAATATCACCACCATCAAACGGCATGAGCGGATCACTATTTCCCACCATAAACATGACTCGCACGGGCTCTGATATATCGGTGATAAGGGGGTTTTCTGTTGGCAAATTGGCTATAAAAGCAGCGCCTGCGCCAAATTTTTCTGGGGCTTCACTCAGCATACGGTATGTCATCATGCCACCATTTGACAGTCCCGTAACAAAAACTTGATCCAAATTAATTTGGTGATTATCCACTGCCCACTCAATCACACTTAATATAAAGCTGACATCGTCGGCATCACTATCACGTAGCGCATAGGGAGCCCGTTGGTCATTCCAGTGCTGCGTATCGCCAAAAGTATCCCCAGTATTTGCATTCGTACCATTTGGAGCAATCAGGAGAAACCCTTGCTCCTCGGCAAGGCCTACCCAATCACCACTACCTGCTGTTTCCAAAACTTGGCGCATACTCCCAAACCCACCGTGTAATAAAATGACAAGTGGAGATCCAGTTTGCACACTATTGGCGCGCTTTACATTTACCCAACGCTGTACGTTGTTAACAGGAATGGACTGAATACCAGTTGGCGGCGGCGGCGGCGGCGGTGGGGGTGGAGGAGGAGGAGGAGGAGAAACTGCAACCACTCTATCCGCACCACTACTAGGACCACAACTGGGCAAACATAACAATCCGCCCAGTAAAAAAATGGTCAAAACTACGCGCTGTGTTTCTATAACCTTCATATTTTCTCCCTAACATTACTCCCTGTATACATTTAACGTTAGCAAATGTGATTTCAGTCGAAAAAACCTTACACATGGTGACAAAATACTTACGTTACATAGAACACATGATGGTTTAATGAGCGGTCTTCTTTTTCGAGCAAATATTTATCGTCTTCGGGATAATATTTTGCTTTTGCTGGATCATCACCTGCAAATTTCTTCACCGCTTCCATATTTTCCCAAATGGTTATGAGAAGGAAATGAGCACAGTCATCATCGTCGCGGCGTGTGAAAAATATTTGCTTAAGACCGTCAATTGATGCGTAATCAGGAGCGGCACATTCCCGCATAAAAACCTCATACGCGTCTGCGTCTTCTAACAACGTTCGTCCGTGCCAAGTTCTTGCAATCATAAAAGTTCCTTATTCCTGTTGTTGTAAAATTTCAAAAACATGTTTTTGTAAAGCTATTAGCAATTCATCTTTGAACCATGGGTTTTTCTTATGCCAAATATTGTTGCGTGGAGACGGGTGAACGAGAGGAAAAAACTGCGGAAGATAAGCCCGGTAATCTCGTACGGTATCGGTTAAACTCTTCTTTCTTGTATTAGCCAGATAATAATTTTGCGCGTAACTGCCAATAAGGAGTGTCAGCTTCACTTGATTTAACTGTGACAAAATTAGCCCGTGCCATTTCTTGGCAAACTCTTTTCGAGGCGCAATGTCCCCTCTTTCACCACTGCCCGGAAAATAGAAATCCATTGGGATAAGAGCAATATTTTCGGAATCGTAAAACATCTTTTCAGATACCCCCATCCAATTGCGCAAATTACGTCCACTCGGATCATCCCAAGGTATCCCGCTTGCTTGTGCCAACCGACCTGGAGCTTGTCCTATGATGACAATTTTTGCAGACTTGTGCGCGCTGTAGATAGGGTCCCAACCCTGCCCGCTCGCCCAGTCATTGCCATGGTCTGACATGATAGCATTTCTGATTACCTTTAATTCATCCATATATACTCAGTACACACATTCGCGAAACTTTAACAGATGCAGAGATAACTTTCTCGCCTAACTTTTAATATTCATCCCAGTTTGACGGGTTTGATCGAGATTAAGGGGCAACACATCAGGGCGGGAATAATGGCCCATCGGGTCGAAATTTTGTCGCTCCATACGCACCATGTTAAAGTCAAGACAAGCATAGCGCAGGCCCTCCACCCCCACCAAAGGTTCCAACACCCATGATCCATCTGGAGCCGCTATACAAGAGCCGCCGTCGGCGGGCATATTAGGCATGGTCGCCTTTATCTCTTTGGAGTAGGGCATATCCATTGGTACATCTTCGCGGCGCATGATGCACGAAATCCCCACGGCGTAAGACCGCCCTTCTTTGGCCATAAACGGGGTCGTATCAATGGTGTTTCGCACATTCCCCGGCCAACAGGCTATGTGCAGGTTTTCGCCTTGCCCATAAAGAGCCGTGCGCGCAAGTGGCATCCAATTTTCCCAACAGTTAAGGCCCCCAAGTGTAAAATCTCCAAGCTTATGGGTGCGAAGTCCGTGGCCATCACCAATTGACCAGACGAGACGCTCTTCATGTGTGGGCATAAGTTTTCTATGCACGGAGCCAATTTCACCGTTTGGATTTATATACACATAACTACAATACAGGCTAAATCCGGTACGGCTTGTAGGCCGTTCGATAATGCCAATATAGGCCGCCATTTGGTGTCGTTTTAGGGTGGCACACACAGAGGACAAATCCCCGTCTTCAATGCATACGGCTTGTTGTTGATAATAGGCGTGAATTTCCTTTTGCATGAGGTCGTCAAATTTTGCTCCGCCTGTCCCCTCAAGCCAAAACGGATATCCGGGAACACAGCCTTCCCCGAAGACGATGAGATTAGCACCTTCGACTGCCGCTTGGTCAATCTGGTCATTGACTTTACCCAGCCCCGCCTCTTTATGCATCCATATGGGCGCAATTTGTGGGAGTGCGATTTTTAAAATTTCAGCCATAACAAGCCCTATATCAAGTCTATATGAGGGTAGGGATAGATCATAAACTCAAAACCAAGTAAATATGAGTGAGGGCAATTCGGCATATTCAGACCAAATAATGTTTGAGGATTAGGCTTTACTTAATTATCATGATGCCAACTATATACAGTTAGACACAATCCTTTTTTAAAAGAATGCGAGAAATGCACCAGTCCATTATTATC
>JAESQI010000289.1 GCA_016765255.1 Robiginitomaculum sp.
AACTATCTCAACCGCTCTCTAATCAACGGCGAAATATTTGGCCCCGACGACGCCAAATTGGCAGGTTATTATGATAACCTTGTGCCTAAAGACGAAGTATTGGCAACGGCAATGGGCGTAGCCAAAATGATGAAGCTCCTCAATATGCGCGCCTTTAACGGCACAAAAAATAAATCCCGTAAGGACTTACTCGAAAGACTGGAATGGGCCCTTGATAAAGACAGCAAAATGAGCGTGATGGAGTAAGTCTTCCTTGCTCTATTCCCCGGACTAAATCTGGGGACGGATAAATATTATGAGGCATGAATAATGACCCAAAACACACTAAGAATCTGGCACGAAACCGTCAAAAGCAAAGACGTGAGCAAGCTCCGATCTATTATTCACGAAGACGCCGTCTTCCGCTCCCCCTTTGCGTTTAAACCTTACACGGGCCAAGACGCGCTTGTGTTTGTCCTGACCCAAGTCATAGAAATATTCGAAGATTTTACCTATCACCGAGAAATGATCTCTGATGACGAACGGAATGCTTTCCTGGAGTTCACCACAAAAATCGGCGATAAAACCCTCAAAGGGATCGACCTGATTACCTTTGACGAGGCGGGCCTGATCACCGAATTCGAAGTCATGATCCGCCCCATGTCCGCCCTCATGGCCCTCGCCGAACAGATGGCCCCGCGCATGGCGAGACTTGGGCATTAGCATGTAATTTTATCTAAAATAAATGCTAGGCAAAATGCTACCAAACCAAAGACAAACAAAATTTGTTGCAGCATGGATAGTTTGGGACCCGCAACACTATCAAAATTGAAACGAACTCTAAGTGCTTCTTCTTCTTCGTCTTATTATTTTTATAATCACACTTCTCTTGTTGCTCTATTTGATTTACAGTTGCCCCTATATTAAATACTCCAAGTGCAATGGATATTCCCCAACACAATAAAGCAAAAATAAAAGGCAGAAACACCCTGAGTTGATTTAGTTCAGAAAAAATATTTGATGAAAGAGCAACACTGCCACCTATTAAACCTACGGCTATTGATATAAGTTGTTTAGACAGATCTATAACGACTTGAAAACGTTTCATTAGTTTGGTTTGCACCATGGGTAAAAGCAGTTAGTACTCTTCGCAATAAAATCAGCAAAATCGTTGCTGTAGAATGTGCCCGAAGGTTTAAACCTTCTTAAGTTTCCTACCAACCTTGATGCGCTTATTACGGCTTCGGAAATGTCTAAATCCCGTCGGCTTTCTGTTATCACCCTCGCCTCTACATGCCCATACGCACGGTCTACAATTGCATCAACAGCTTGAGGTGTTAAACTAAAATCTGTATTTTTCGCCGCAACTATTATTGCCTCTCTTAATTTTTTTCTTCTTTCAATAGGATTGTCTACCATATCAAACTTTCTAAACTTAACGATTCGCTAAAATATTATGCCCGTAATGAGGGTTATTGCAAGACCTTAGCAGGTTTAGCGGCTTTTCTATGTAAACCTTGAAGTCATGATTCGCCCCATGGCGCCGCGCATGGTGAAGTTGGGGGTTTAATCATATGGGCATGTATGTGCTTGTTTGAATTTTTATTCGTATTATTGTCACGTTATTATGACGCTTAAAATTACCAATCGTGACGTTAGAAAACTATGGCTACATACGCATGGTCTTAGCCGTGCGCCAACTGGCGGCTTAGATGTCTTGCGCATTATCAAAAACTTGGGCTTTGTACAACTCGATAGCATTCGCAATGTGACCCGCGCCCACCACCATATTTTATGGTCGCGCAATCAAAACTACCGCGAGCCTATGTTAGGTGAACTGCTTTGCAAGCACCGAAGCCTGTTTGAACATTTCACCCATGATGCATCTGTTATTCCTATGGAGTATTATCCGATGTGGGGGAAGCAATTCCGCCGAATGAAACAAATTCTTAGCGCGTCAAAATACTATACGGCCTTACCCGGCCCCAAAGACCGGAACGCGATCAAGGCGCGCCTACGAGATGAAGGCCCATTATCGACCCGCGCGTTCGATACAAAAATCAAAGGCGAAAAGAAAATGTGGTCACGGCCTCCGCATAAATTGGCCCTCGATTACATGTGGTATATTGGTGAGCTCTCCACGTCGCACCGCACGAACTTTCATAAATTCTACGATCTGTCGACGCGCATTATTCCTGCGGACATTTTAGCGCAACAACATACAGATAGCGCTCAAATAAATTGGATGTGTAATGCCGCCTTAAAACGCCTTGGCATGGCAAGCCTGCGCGACATTCAAAAATTTTGGGACGCGGCGAGTTTGGCTGAAGTCAAAGACTGGGCCGTCAAAACCCAGAAAAATTCAGGGCAATAGAGATGCAAGCTGCGGACGGAAGTTGGCACGCAATGTTAGCGCCGCCCGACATCGAAACTCGGTTAGCAGCGATAAAATCTTCTACCACCCGCCTTCGTATTATCAATCCCTTTGATCCAGCAATCCGCGACCGTGATCGATTGCTAAAATTGTTTGGATTTGCCTATAGCATAGAAATTTTTGTCCCAGCCGCCAAACGTCAGTGGGGGTATTATGTGTATCCCCTGCTTGAAAAAGACCGTTTTATTGGCCGTATAGAGTTAAAGGCAGACCGAAAAACTAGCACTTTATGTGTGAAAAAGTTATGGGCCGAACCGGGCCTCAAATGGACAGATCGTCGCGCCCAAAAATTATCCGCAGAACTAACCCGCCTTTCCAAATTTATCGGATGTAAAAACATCGTTTGGAATTGCCCACATATTCCGTAGAGTTGGTCACTCATTTGGCCTTGGTAAAATGCACGACACCGCAAATAAACTTGCAAATAACACGAGCCCGACCAAGATTTGTGGCTGGGGTATTAGATAAGCGAGAGCGGCAATAGACCCTAAGACAAGAGCGTTTTGCACTCTCAATATCCAAATTTTTTCATCTTTGAAATTTGCAAACGCAGTCACAATCATTGCAATACCAAAACCAAGGAACCAGAGTAAATCTACACTGAAGGCTTTATAAGCAATTATACCAAAGGCAAAATGACCAATTCCTAGCAATATAGCTAGGCTTGCTAGAGCTTGTCGGAAACGATTAGGCATTGTTAGCCTTTGGCGTATAAAGCCAATTTAGATAGATGGTGGCTAGGAACAAGCCCGCCATAAAACCAGAAGCCTCAACACTTAGTGCCGTTAAATATTTTACAGATAAGGTTTCAAATTTTGGGTGCACAATCATACAATATACCCACCCTAACACTGCAACACTAAGCCCTATGCCTGCGTATATTTGAAGCCCTCTCAGAGATAAGGCAAACAAGCCTGCAGCAACCATGTAGAGCAAACAAAGCCCTGTTATCAGCCTTGATTCCACGACATTTTCTGGCATAGCCCCTAGCTTAAGGCTCATTACAATTCCTGTAAAACTCATAATGAATGTTAGAAACGCACCAGTGGCACGGGCGATATAATGCAGCCCTCGACGACTATGTACTGTCTCATGGACAGCGGCCTTGAAACAACCAATCGCAAAATTTTTCCGCTCAACTTTATCTGAAATATTAGATAATTCCGTTTCCATTGCGGTTAACCACTCTGCTCGTTCAAGAGGCATAAGTCGTTTGGCCCATTGCAACCAAGTATGTGGTGTAAGCATCATGGTGTCGCTCCATGAAAGTTTGGTTGAATATTGGTAGCTTCGAGTACCTCAATGGCATAGATGCGGCCTTGTGATGTTAGTTGGTAACTTTGGCGTGGAGGGCGGCCAAGACCTTGCGGCTCCTCCCATGTTGCAGTGAGAAACCCTCTATCAGTTAAGCGCATTAGGATTGGATAGAGTGTGCCAGATTTTAAACCCGTAGATTTCATCAACGCGTAACCGTAGTAAGGCTGTGACTGCAAATGTGTGAGTACAAGACAGGTAGAAGGTGATGGAGTGCGTTTACGGGTCATTCATTAACTCTATATATATAGAATATACAGTCAAGGTATATATTTGTTACCAATTTGTGACTCTGTTGAGGGTAAATTGGCATCAAATCTAACGGCTATAATGGAGGAGTAGGAGCCGAAATACCACATTTTATCACTCAAAAAAGAGTGGTTTATGGGCTATTTAAAGACGTAATATACACCCGAAAAACATCTGCATTCTTCCCCCGTAACTGCCACGACATACACCGAACCCCGCCGCCCATGTGGCAGACTTTACCCGACATGACGGGGACGATTGTTTTGGGTGTCCATTGGCTTATTTGCGCGAGGGCCACCTTGTCTTCAGATATGCCAAATTGCGGGAAATAGATACGGTGCGGGGTGACCAACATATTGGTGTAGAGACCGCAGGCAGAACCGAATTTTGTGTCATAGATTTTGCTGCCGTCATAGGGCGTGATGATTTCGTGAACTGTCACACTGGGTAGGCCCCGCTTTAAATCTCTGCGCAGGGATTGCGCGTATTTAGGGTCACTCGGATATGAATTTATTACGATGGTGTTTGTGCCGATAAAGGCCACAACGCCATCAGCATGTTCAAGTCCGCCTTGCTCATCAGATTCGATAAAAGCAATGTGTTTTGCGCCGCTCATGTCTTTGATAGCTTGCATTCCTTGTGCTTCGGTTAGGTGGTTATCACGGAGAAACTTTCGGCTCACCACGACATTACCCGCCCCGTCGTCAACAAAATTTCCGCCGTCATTCAACAAGTGAGATTTTTGAAAAGACAGCCCTGCCCTTTTCATATACTTGGCCAATACATCTTGAACAAAGTCAGCTTCTCTTTGGCCTTTGCGGCCCCCGCCTTGGCCTTCGGAAGTATAGCTAAACATGACAGGGGATACTGGGTTTGATAGGCTAAAATCACGCATCCAAATATCGTGCATTTCGGCGAGAATCACATGCTCTTCACCTAATGCCAGCACATATTTTTCATACGTTTTTTTGCCTGTGAAAACCAGCACATCATCATGTTTTAAAATCTGCTTGGCATAGGCAATATGAAATTTAAAAATATCACTAGATACATCCATGTAATATTGGTCGGCGTCTGGCGGTGCGGCGAGGATGATCAATTCTTTGGTAGGGTAATTTGCCTTTGTTTCTTTGGGCGACATTTGTTGAACTCCACAGGCTACCAAGCTCAACAAACATACAATAAAAGCTAAATGTTTCATTGTATTTTTTTAATAGCCGTCTTGTAGGCCTTAAATAAATATACAGAAAACAGGATTTCACTGCCACCGCCAAACAATGCGGCAATGTAAGGCTGTGGGCTGAACCACAAAATATAGCCACAGCCTACAGCAAGTAAAACACCTCCCAAAACCCAATAGATTTTTAAGCCGTAAAGCGTTTGAAAGGTTAAATACCGCGCCCCAATGATGAGCAACATAATAGGGTAAAATAGATGTGGGTGTGATTTTGAAAGTGTGAATGCGATGAGCAAGCCAACAAATAATAAGATTGTGCCTTCTAAGGCAAGCCTCGTGAAGGGATTGCTTTTGTGTAGGGCATATGAAGGGTTAATTCGCTTTGAAAGAATTGCAGACACTGGGAATATAACCATGCCGCCAAAGAACAAGGCCAATATGCTTATCTCGAAAGAATGAAACCAAGCAATAATGCCAGCTATTATCCAGATGAGGCCCGACACCAATGCGCCGGGCGCGCCAAAAATATACCCTTGCCGCATATCTTTTTGAGCTGCTGAAATATCCAAATTTTTCCCCTATCCATATTTTTAAACCAGCATATATTATGTCTTTGTTGTTTGGTAGCATATAAAAATACTGAGCTAAACGTACTTCTTTTGCTTATGTCAATATTTTTCTTGCCTCGCCATTTAAGAAGCGTATTGAGAAGTTATGAACCAAGTATCCACTATTGAGCGCAGAAAATTATCCCTAGCAGAATTCGCGGCCCTGACGGCGGCGATGATTTCTATGGTGGCTTTGTCTATTGATATTATGTTGCCCGTTGTCGAAGAAATCGCCGTAGAAATGGGCGAAATGGATGCCAATGCCGCCCAACTTATTATCATAAGCCTGTTTACGGGTTTGGCAATTGGGCAACTTCTTTACGGGCCTGTGTCTGACACAGTGGGGCGTAAACCTGCGATTGGCGTGGGCTTTGGCATATTCATTTTCGGCACCATTATCTGTCTCGTGGCGCGAGATTTTGACACCATGTTACTGGGACGATTTTTACAAGGTTTAGGCGCCGCAGCCCCTCGGATTGTTTCCATGTCGATTGTGCGTGATCTGTATTCGGGGCGGGAAATGGCCAAGGTGACATCCATCATTATGGGCTTCTTTATTTTAGTGCCTGCCTTGGCCCCTGCTATCGGGCAGGGCATTGTTATTTTTGCGCCGTGGCGTATGATATTTTACGTCCTGCTTGGGCAGGCAGTATTGGTTTTGTTTTGGTTTTGGATGCGACAAAACGAAACTTTACGTCCTGAATATAGACGCGAATTTTCACTGATAAATATTTGCAAGCGAGCTTGGGAAGTTTTAACCACCCGCATAAGCTTTTGGTATACATGTGCGGCTGGTATCGTATTTGGCGCGTTTATTGGCTATCTCATAACCTCGCCGCAACTGTTTAAAGACCTCTACGGTATAGATGATAAATTCCCGCTTTATTTTGGCGTGCTGGCACTGTTTATTGGCAGTGCGTCTTTCTTTAATGCCCGCCTTGTTGTGCGGCTCGGCATGCGGAAATTATGCCTGATGGCTGTCACTGTGCAAATGATTGTCTCCTTGTTATTTCTCCTGCTCGCGTGGCAACAGGGCGGAACATTACCGCTCGCGGTCTTTATGTTGTGGGCGGGAATTGTCTTTTTTATGATGGGGTTTTTATTTGGTAATTTTAACGCCATTGCCTTGGAACCTTTAGGCCATATTGCAGGGGTGGGCGCAGCCGTCGTTGGCTCGCTTTCCACCTTTTTATCATTGGGCCTTGGGCGAATGATCGGGGCCGCTTATGACCAAAGTCTTTTGCCGCTTTTGGCGAGCTTTGCCATTCTTGGACTGATGTCTATTCTGGTCATGAAATGGGCTGACCGTACTTCTTAAAACGGAGCGTCTACGGCTGTGCACAAAAATGCCATCATGGGCGCGGCGTCTGCAAATACGTTTATGACTTTAGTAACAAATTCTGGTGTGTAGGTATCTGCTCGCTTGGCATCCGCCATCATAAAAAAGCTACGCTTTTTTAAATCATCAATCATGGGATGATCGTCGTTATATCCTCGTGGTGGCCTTTTTAGTGGGTTTCCAGCAGACATTTTGCCAAAGCTTTTTATAAACCCTTTGGTAGATTGTCCAGCAAGCCAAGTATCTGAGTGGCTATCAATGCGTTTTCTTATATTGGCTAAAACTGGGGACGGAGGTTGCCATATGCCACCGCCAATAAGAATTTCATCAGTGGACAAATGCACATAAAATCCGGGCGCATGGGCATTTTTACCTAAAACATGACGAAATTGCAGGCCTGCATGGGTTTTATAGGGAGTTTTATCTTTGGAAAACCTTATGTCGCGATAGATACGAAACATAGACCCCCCCATTTTTTTTGGTATGGCGAGAAAATGTGGGGAAATTTCTGCGAGTGGGGGTGCTATGGCCTCGATAAAGTCAAGGCAGGGGGCAACAATATTGGTTTCATAACGCGGTTTATTATCCATAAACCAATCGCGGGTATTATTGTCGTTTAGCTCTTCGAAAAACGTAAAAAAATCTTTTGGAAATCCAGTGAAGGCCATGTTTTCTTCCTATTCACTACAGTATATCATATATTTACAACTATACCAATATCTAGCCTTACTCAGAGCCCGTCAAATGAATAATGTTTCATATGCAAACTGTATTTACGCGCAACAAAAATATCGTCCGTACCCACAAACCCGTAAAAGGCGGAACTATGTCTGCCGTTCATTTTGGGCCATTAGACCAACCCGTAAAATTGGTGTTCTTAAATGCTAATGGGTTTCACGGACTATCTTACCGCACCATATTGGAACCATTGGGTGTCCATGTCATCGGCCTAGATTTGCGTGGGCACGGGCATACACATCTCCCACTCGACAAGAATTTTGCCAGTTTTCATCACTATGCCAAAGATGTTATAAACTATTTAGAAGCGCATATGACCGACAAAATCGTGTTGGCAGGTCATTCCTTAGGAGCAAGTTCGGCAATCTTGGCTGCGCAAATAGCCCCAGATAAAATCTCAAAAGTTCTAGCTTTTGATCCAATCGTTTTACCGATTTACGTTCGCATGATGATGAAAACGAATATGGGGAGAAATTACTTATGTGAAAATTTTCCTATGGCCAAGATGGCAGGCAATCGGCGGGGTATATTTAAAGATCACCAAACCGCCTTTAACAGATATCGGGGGCGGGGGACATTTAAACAGTTCTCAGATGAAGCGCTTTGGGATTATGTTTGCGGTGGCTTTATTCAAAAAGATGACCATGTCCGTCTCGCGTGTCGTCCAGAATGGGAACAATATACTTATGTGACCCAAAGCCATAATCTCAAAAAAGCGATAAAGGGTTTACCCGCACATTCACGCATAATGATTACGGATTTTGTGCCGCAGGGTAAATGGATTGGGCCCATGAAAAAACGCCGTCCTGATATACGTATTGATCATTTACGAAAACAAGATCATTTCTTCCCCTTGATGAACCCAGAGATTTCAGTGCCTGCCCTGCGAGAAATTTTAGGGGGTTAACCCTGTTACAATTCCCTTTTGCAAATCTGCCAATGCCGCCTTGTCTATTTTCACTAACCGTCTCGTGTCCAGATTAAACCGACAACCAACCCCGACAAAGCTACTCCAGCATTTTCCAGTCTCTGGATCTAATATCCAATGGCACAATTCGCGCACATGGGTGCTGGCACTGCGCAGCCCTGAGCGGATAACATAGCAATCACCCGCCTTGGGTCGGTTTCGGTGTGAGGCTCTGGCTTCAAGCAGTGCGCCGCTCATCGCGTCTGGGGACGTAAAATCAAGATCAGGCCATGCAGTTTTCAAGTGCTGGACACTATCTGACACCCGCCCGATAATGGCTGAATGGTTTACGAATCCATGGGCGTCACATTCAT
>JAESQI010000290.1 GCA_016765255.1 Robiginitomaculum sp.
GATGGAAGCTTACGCAACGGGGCGAGGCGGGTTTAAAGTACGTTCTCGGTGGGTGGTCGAAGATTTAGGGCGGGGACAATGGCAAATCATCGTCACGGAAATACCTTACCAAGTGCAAAAATCTCGCCTGATCGAACGCCTTGCCGATTTGATCGAGACTAAGAAAGCGCCGTGGTTGGGAGATGTTCGCGACGAGAGCGCAGAAGATGTCCGCATTGTTCTTGAGCCCAAGAGCAAAAACATTAAGCCAGAACTGCTGATGGAAAGCCTATTTAAACTGAGCGAGCTTGAAAACAGAGTGTCTCTCAATATGAATGTACTCGACGCGACCCGAACACCGCGTGTCATGGGTTTGCGCGATGTATTACAAGCTTTCTTAGATCACCGCCGTGAGGTTTTGCAACGTCGCTCCAATCGTCGCCTTGGTAAAATCAACGACCGCATGGAGATATTGGCTGGCTATAGCATTGCATTTCTAAACCTCGATGAAGTGATCCGTATTATCCGCTTTGAAGATGAGCCAAAAGCTTCATTGATAGCAAAGTTCAAACTGACGGAACGTCAAGCCGAAGCCATTCTGAATATGCGCTTGCGCACCCTTAATAAATTACAAGAAATAGAAATCAGCACCGAGAATAACGCCTTGGGAGCAGAGAAAAACACGCTTGAAAAACTACTGGCATCAGAAAAGTTGCAATGGACTGATATTGCCGAACAAATCCGCAAAATTCGCGATATTTACGGCCCTAAAACTGAACTTGGCAAAAGACGTACCCATTTTGCGGACATGCCCAATATTGATATAGATTTGGCCACGGCCTTCATCACAAAAGAACCGATTACGGTTGTTATGTCTGAAATGGGATGGATACGGGCATTAAAAGGCAAGGTAGAAGATTTATCTACCCTAAAGTTTAAGGAAGGTGACGGGCCTGCCTTTGCCATAGCTGCAAATACGACAGATAAGATTATCATGTTTGCCAGTAACGGAAAATTTTACACACTCTTTGCAGATAAATTACCTGGGGGACGGGGCAGTGGAGAACCGATACGATTACTGGTTGATCTCCAAGACGACTATATGCCAATCGGGTTATTTGTGCATGATCCAGAGCGAAAATTATTGGTTGCCAGCAGTGATGGTTACGGGTTCAGGGTCAATGAAAAAGATATCATCGCCTCAAAAAGAGGCGGCAAGCAGACCTTAAATATTAAAGGGAACGCGGAAGCTATGCGCTGTATTGAAATAAAGGGCGAGAAAATAGCGACCATTGGCGAGAACAGAAAAATCCTCATTTATGACGTGGCTGATTTGCCAATTCTGGCCCGTGGTAAAGGGGTGCGTTTGCAAAAATTTAAAGACGGTGGGCTTGCTGATATAACAACATTTACTTCGCTTGAAGGCTTGAGTTATCTTGACGCATCGTCGCGACGAAATAGTGTCAATGATTGGCACCTCCTCGAAGGCAAACGGGCACAGGCAGGACGAATGGCCCCTCGCGGATTTTCGAGAGCCGGCGTATTTGCGGTGCATAAACAGTTATAGCCTTGATACTTATGGGATTTGTATTTATAGTTAGATTATAAAACAGGGCGTAATACGGGAAAAACCATGAATTTATTACTCATTATCTTAGGCGTACTCGGTCTTTTGATCGTCATCGTAATTGTAATTTACAATCGATTAGTAGCGTTGCGCCAAACCTGCAATCAAGCTTGGTCAGACATCGAAGTTCAATTAAAACAACGCCAAGATTTGATCCCGAGCCTCGTCAAAGTGGTCAAAGGATATGCTAAACACGAAAAAGAAACCCTTCAAGCCGTCATAGATGCAAGAAATTCTGCCGTGAGTGCAAATTCTGTTGGCGATACCATCAAAGCTGAAGGCCTTTTGGGACAAGCCCTAGGCAAGTTATTTGCTTTGGCCGAAGCTTATCCTGATTTGAAAGCCAATCAAAACTTCTTGCAATTACAAGATGAACTCTCTGATGTGGAAAATAAAATTTCTGCGGCGAGGCGGTTTTATAATAATTCTGTTCAGGAATATAATACGGGCACAGAACAATTTCCAGCCAATATGATTGCAGGGCAATTTAACTTTGACAAGCGTGATTTTTACGAGTCAAGTGAAGGGCGTGAGGCGCTTCAAACAACTCCTGATATCAATTTTTAAGCTTTATGGAACCCTTAATGTGAGCATTACCTAATGGCGGCTTACGGACTAAAAACCCATATTTGGAACAATAATATTAAGAGCATTGCCTTGCTCGTCTTATTCCCTGTTTTGATCCTAGCCCTTGTTTATGCAGGACTATTATTATGGTCTGGTTATATAGAAGGCGACGCCGCCGCGCAGGGCTTTAACTTTGCAGCAGATATGATGCCAAGGGCTGTGCCCATTACGTTGGCAGGTGTCGGCGCGTGGTTTGGCATTGCCTTTATGGGTCACCAAGCCTTGATTGACGCGGCCACGAAATCAAAGAGCTTAAGCCAAATTGATGAACCCCGTGCCTATAAATTACTTGAGAATTTATGTATTTCTCGCGGTATTACAACGCCCAAACTGAAAGTTATAGATACGGATGTTATGAATGCATTTGCCAGCGGCATACGCGAGAAAAACTATACAATCACACTTACCAGAGGGCTGATGAACTCTTTGGATGATGATGAGCTTGAAGCGGTTATTGGTCATGAGCTGAGCCATATCCGCAATAAGGATGTGCGTCTATTGATCATCGCGATAATATTCGTCGGCATTATATCTTTCTTTGGGGAAGGGGTGGTGAGGGGTATGATGCGCAGTAATATGCCGCGTACAAACCGTTCGAGACGGGGGGGAGAAGTGAACGCCGCCGTCCTTATTCTCATTGCATTTGCCATTATTGCCATTTCTTACGGTCTGGCGATGTTGGTACGTTTTGCACTGTCTCGCAAACGGGAATACCTTGCAGACGCGGGGTCTGTCGAGCTGACAAAAAATCCAGATGCCATGATCCGTGCTTTACAGAAAATATCGGGGCACGCAAAATTGGACGCGCCAGCTGAAATTCGCGAAATGGCATTTGAAAACCCGCATGCTGGCATATCGAGCTTATTTGCCACCCATCCTCCCATTGAAAAACGCATTGCTGCTCTGGTAAAATTTGCAGGTGGGCGCGTGTAGAATTTAAGCCAATGAATTGCCCTAATTATATTGTGCCAAACTATACATGAATTTAACTTTACCTTTCGTCCATAGTTGTTATTGTTATTCAATAATTTTCATAAAGGGGAATACTATGAAAAAATTACTACTCATCACCGTCGCATTGTCATCAATGTTGGCGGTTTCTGCTTGCCAAAAATCCGCAGAGAACAACATACCTGAAATACAAATCAGTATCCCTTTTGGGTTTGCTAAAGTGGATTCTGTCGTGCGAAAGGGAACTGAAACGGTAATTCCCTACAATAAATACGTTATGGATAACGGCCTAACGGTTGTATTGCACACTGACAAATCAGATCCACTCGTTCATGTTGATATTACATACCATGTCGGCTCTGGCCGCGAGGAAGCTGGTAAATCAGGCTTTGCTCATTTCTTTGAACATATGCAGTTCCAAGGCTCTGATAATGTTGCGGACGAACAACATTTTGGATTGATCACCGAATCTGGTGGTACATTAAATGGTTCCACAAATACGGATAGAACGAATTATTACGAAACTGTGCCCTCCAATCAATTGGAGCGTATGCTCTGGTTGGAATCCGACCGTATGGGATTTTTCTTGGACGCCGTTACCACTAAAAAATTCGAAAACCAGCGCGAAACCGTTAAAAACGAGCGCGGGCAAAATTATGACAACCGTCCTTATGGATTGCTGCGCGAAAAAGTAAATGAAGCCCTATATCCAGAAGGACATCCTTATTCATGGCTGACCATTGGCTATATTGAAGATTTAAACCGTGCGGATCTAAATGATTTAAAGAAGTTTTTCCTTCGCTGGTATGGCCCTAATAATGCAACATTGACTATTGGTGGCGACCTAGACGAAACCAAACGCTAGAATGGATCAAGAAATATTTTGGCGGTATTCCAGCAGGGCCAGAAGTTAAAAGCCCTGTTTATTCTAAAGTATCTCTGAGCGAAGATCGTTATATTTCTATGGAAGATAATGTGTCCTTGCCGCTCCTTTATATGAGCTGGCCAACTGTTCATGCCAACCATAAGGACGAAGCGCCTCTTGATGTATTGATGGACATTCTTGGCTCAGGAAAAACATCGCTGCTTTATAAAAACATGGTCAAAAATGGCAAGGCTGTGCAGGCAAATGCTGGACATGCTTGTGGAGAATTAAGCTGTACATTTACGATGCTTGCGCTCCCAACACCAGGGACTAGCTTGGCTGAACTGGAAACAATCGCCAGAGCGTCACTTGTAGAATTTGAAGAGCGCGGCGGTGCTAATGATGATGATATCACTCGCGTGAAAGCGGGTATTGTATCGGGTATGATTTACGGACTTGAGAGCGTACCCGGCAAGGTCAGACAATTGGCCGCCTACCAAACATATCGTGGCAATCCAAACGAAATTAAAAATGATATTTCTCGCTATGAAAATGTCAGCAAGGTTGATGTCACGCGTGTGTATAATCAGTATATCAAAGGTCAACATGCAGTTATTATGAGCATTGTGCCAAAAGGCGCAGGAGGCGCGATTGTTAAGCCCGATACGTGGAAAATGTATGAGCGCAATATTCCGACTTCTACCAATACGACTGAATTAACATTACGTCCAGGGACTTCCGATTTCGACCGTTCTATTGTGCCTGCACCCGGGCCAAATCCCGCCATAAAACTACCTGCATATTATAAAACCACATTGTCAAACGGCATAAATGTAATCGGTACGGTTAATGACGAAGTGCCAACGACTACGATCAGCATTCGCTTACCTGTTGGGCAGACCAGAGAATCTCTCGATAAATTGGGATTAGCATCTCTCACAGCGGCCATGATGGACGAGGCGACCCAAAGCCATAGCGCAGAGGAACTCTCCAATCAGTTAGCCAAAATAGGTTCTACTGTCAGTTTTGGATCTGGGGATCAATATACAACCCTCAACATCCGCACATTGACCAAAAACCTTGACGAGACCATGGCGATTGCAATGGAACGGCTCACAACGCCAAAATTTGACCAAGCTGATTTTTCCCGCCTGCAAAAGCAAACGATTGAAGGTATTAAAAATGCAAAGAAAAATGCATCGGCGACCGCAACGCAAGTCTTTACCACGCTCCTCTTTGGTGTCGATAATAGTTTTTCATATTCAGATGCTGGTACAATTAAGACCGTCAGCAAATTAAGCTTAGAGGATGTGAAAAATTTCTATGCAGAAAATTACGGTGCTGACGGTGCTGCAATTATGATTGTAAGCGACTTACAACAATCAGATGTCGCCAAATACATTAAACCGATTACAAGTTGGCAGGGAAAAACCACAGAGTGGCCAAGTGTAAACCCATTTCCTAAGTTACAAACGGGAACATTGTATTTTATCGACAAGCCTGACGCTGCCCAATCTGAAATACGCATTGGTAAGCGAGCTTTAAATTACGATTCTACAGGTGAGTATTACCGCTCTCGCTTGATGAATTACAATCTTGGCGGCGCTTTTAATTCGCGTATCAATTTAAATCTCCGCGAAGACAAGGGCTATACATATGGCGCGCGTTCATTCTTTTACGGCAATAAATTACGCGGGGCGTACCGCGCCCAAGCGGGCGTTCGGGCCGATACAACAGCGGCATCTATTATCGAATTTGTCAAAGAAATCAATGATTTTCAAACTGCGGGTATGAATGATACAGAACTAAGTTTCATGAAAAACTCTCTCGGGCAAAGAGATGCTCGTAGTTACGAAACACCGCGTCAAAAACTCGGATTTTTATCAGAAATTATGACTTACGATCTTCCAAAAACCTATATTGATGATCAAAACGCGATCCTCAAAAGCATCACCAAAGATGAGTTGAACGGGCTTGCATCAAAGCACCTCAAACTTGAGGATATGATTATGGTCGTTATGGGTGACAAGGCTAAGATCATGGGTGATGTTAAGGCGCTTGGCTATCCAATCGTTGAAATCGACGCCGATGGCAATCCAGTGAAATAGGTAATATTTACCAGCCTATCTCATCATTTTAGGTAGGCTGGTGGCTATTTCTGGAACGAACGCAACCAGAATAATAACAAATATCTGAATCCCTATGAAAGGTAGAACGCCTTTATAGAGCGCCGTTGTTGTAACTTCAGGCGGAGCCACGCCGCGCAAATAAAACAGGGCAAAGCCAAATGGCGGCGTTAGGAAACTGGTTTGTAAATTCAGCGCCATTAAAATGCCAAGCCAAACAGGATCCATTCCCATGGCAAGGAGCGGCGGTGCTACAAGTGGCACAATCACAAATGTGATCTCAATAAAGTCCAAGAAAAACCCGAGAACAAACATCACCACCATAACAAGTATAAGCGCCCCAACAGAGCCACCTGGAGCCGACGCAAGTAATCGCCCGACAAGTTCATCCCCGCCAAATCCGCGAAAGATAAGGCTAAACATGGTTGCGCCAATGAGAATGACAAATACCATGGACGTAATTTGCATGGTTGAGCGAGACACTTCAGCAAGTTGTCCATTTTTGGTCAGCCAGATGATTGCGCCAAATGTTCCCAAAACCGCAAGCCCGCTTAACGCTAAAGCAAGGGATACAGCGACTTTCTCGCTCAGCTTCCAAACATCTTGGTTAAACCGAATATCAATACCCGTCAGGTCAAGCGCAATCAGAAGTAAAAACCCTATAACCGCTAAAAGGGAAAGCCTTCGTATGGCAACATTCCCATCCGATAATTTATAAGCCGCCAATAAAATAGCACCGAGAGCGCCTAAGGCCGCCCCACGTGTCGGCGTAGCATATCCCGATAATATTGATCCTAGCACGGCGATAATGAGCAGGATTGGCGGCAACATAGATTTGAGAACACGTTTTAAGAAAATCCGAATATGTACATTTTTATCACGGGTGGATGTGGGGGCCATTTCTGGTTTAAGTGTTGCGACTATAATGATGTAAACTGCATATAGACCGACAAGAATTAGGCCAGGGAGTAATGCAGCGGCAAATAAATCTCCTACCGAAATGACACCTGTGGTTTCCAGACCGTGAGCCCGTTGGGCTTCTTGGTAAGCATTGGACAGCTGGTCTCCCAATATCACCAATACGATAGACGGGGGGATGATCTGTCCCAATGTGCCTGACGCAGCGATGGCGCCCGACGCCAAAGACGGCGCGTATCCTCGCTTTAACATTGTCGGTAGGGAGAGAAGCCCCATTGTAACAACTGTCGCGCCGACGATACCTGTAGACGCCGCAAGCAGTGCGCCGACCAAAACGACAGACACACCAAGACCACCGCGCACAGAGCCAAATAAATCCGCCATAGATTCGAGCAAGTCTTCTGCAATCCGAGATTTTTCCAACATCACCCCCATAAACACAAATAAAGGTACGGCCATCAAAATTTCCCGCGTGATCAGAGGATAAATACGCCCGGGTAATGCAATGAGAAAGCTCGGCTCGAACGTTCCTGTCATCACACCAATTGCTGCAAAAATTAACGAAACCCCGCCAAGGGTAAAGGCAACGCCGTACCCGCCCATGAGGGCGAAACAGGCGCCCGCAAACATGAGCATGGCGAGATAATCACTCATACTCATGGTTTTGCCTCTTCATGCTCTGAGTCAAATAAAGGATCAACATTGTCTGGCAGAGGAGGTTGTTTTCTGTGTATTAACAGCAAAACGGCGCGTCCTGCAATCGCCATGCCTTGGGCAAGCAACATTACGGCAAATAATGATACACATGTTTTGAGCAAAAATACGCCGCGAATACCGTCGGATTCAGCTGAGCCTTCCAGGGATACCCATGCCAATCCGACGAAGCTCTGGGCATTCCAGATCAACACGATACAAAACGGAATCAGGAGCCCGTAAAACCCAACGAGATCAACAAATGCTTTGGCTTTGATATTCATTTGCGAATGAAACACATCAACCCGCACATGCTTTCCCGCGAGTAAAGTTGCCGCCGAACCTAGCAAGATAACCAGAGCATGAAAATACATCGCGCTCTCGTCATATTTTGTTGAACTTTGGCCAAATATGGACAAAGCGATGACGCCAAAGGCGATGCTGACAACCATAACCACCAAGAGCCATTTCGCCCATTCGCCGATAAACATGTTTATGCCGTCAACGATTTGAATGATCTCGTATTGTAAATTTGCTAAAAAAGATGATTTCGAAAATAGCAAACATAAAACTGGTAGTACTAAAACC
>JAESQI010000291.1 GCA_016765255.1 Robiginitomaculum sp.
ACACTGCGTGCGTGTGCAATTTCTTGGTCATAATTGTTGACGTCAATCTATCATATCCAACTTTAAATACGGGGCCAGGCCCCACAGCGGTGAATTCCAGTTCTTTATAAAAGTTTTGTGCACGGTAATTTATGTCAGAAACACTTAACCAAACATACCTAGCGCCATTTTGATACATGGTATGAATCGCATCGTCATAAAGTAGCTTTCCTAACCCCTTTTTGTAGTGATTTTTTAGTATGTATATTTGTTTTAGTTCTGTTGACGGCCCCTCTAAAGATATAGGGCAATTGTTTTCTCTTAGAAGATAAAATCCAACGGCTTGAGCTTCGGTACACGCAACCTTACAAGTTACATTTTTCAACTTAAGTTCCGAAACGGCAGAATCTAGTGAAAAATTACGTGCGCAATATACGGCTATATTTGCGGGTGTATGCACATCTGAATATGCTTGCACAAATGTGTCTTTCCATAACTGTGATAATATAGATGCTGATTCTAAACCAATATTTTGAATTTTGTACATACTCTTATTTTTCTCTCCAGCGACAAGAGACGCATGTTTGTTTACAATTGCAATAGATTTCACACAAAAATGTAGCGGGTTGGCCAGAAATTTAGGCCAGCCTTGACCCATTCGGAACATTGCTATCAGGGGCAAATAATACGATCTCATCGTTTTCGTTCGGAAACCCTAAAACAAGGATTTCAGACATGAAGGGGCCGATTTGGCGTGGGGGGAAGTTGATCACGGCGGCGACTTTTCGGTTGAGTAAGTCATCCAAGCTGTAACGGTCAGTAATTTGCGCAGAAGATTTTTTGACGCCAATATTATCGCCAAAATCCACCCATAATTTATAAGCTGGTTTTCTGGCTTGTGGGAATTCCTCGGCCCTAACCACCGTGCCAATACGGATGTCGACTTTTAAAAAATCAACGAAATCTATATTGTCGGCGGCAGGTGTATTGGCGGTTTGTGTCTTATGCATAGGGCGGCTTTATACCGCCCAGATACAAAAGTCTAGAACCGTGCCTTAAACCCGACATTCACCGCGTGGGCGGTGACGTCGTCGTTGGAGACGAGTTGGGGGGCGACGAAGGGGATGAAGCCTTTGTTATAGATATATTCTACACCGAAATCGAGATAGTCACTGACGGGGTAGAGGGCGCTTAGGGCGTGTTGTTGGTTGTTTTTCCATGTGGTTGGCTGACCGCTTATGCCAACACCGACAAAGTCGTCCCCGATATTGCCCCAAGAGCCGACGGCAGCGAGGATCATGCGTTTTCCATTGGGTAGCATGGGTTTGATACGGGCTTGGGCCACGAAAACTTCGAGGTTTTGGTCAAAACTGATATTGTTGATGTCATTAGGGGAACCCAATGGATCAATAATATAAGCTGGATCAACAATGCCGTTGGCGTCTTGAGGGATTGCGGCGCCCCACGGCTGTAAAGTGGTGGTATATTCAAACATTAAATCAAACAGAGGCGTATTATATTCAACAAATGCGTCGACCGCGCCGTTCCTATAAGAGATGAAATTGGCAGGCGGAGGCAGGGAACCAATCAGGCCAAATGTATGGGCCGTGAAGTTATTGCGGTAGCTGGTATCGTGAATATAACTAGTGCCGACACTAAATGAGCTGCCGTTTCCAAGTAAAAATTCTTTCTCGATACTGGCCGCGAAATTAGCGATTTTATTTTCGTTTTCAGCGCCCGCATAACCTACCCGGAGTTGCCGTCCACCACTAAAGGCCGTACCCGTTAATTTGAGGCCATTATTGTAATACCCAAGTTCAAGCACAGGTTGGTCGCTTACCGCGTGGAAATAATGTTGAGCTTCGGTTTGGGTGAAGGCGTTATAGCCGTCAAAATTACCGAAATCTATGGTTTTGCGGCCAAAGGCTGCGTAAAACGGTGTTTTTTCCAGATTACCGAAAACGACAAAGGCTTTACGAAGTTGAAACTCGTTTTGGCCGAAAAATTCTGTTTCTGAATATTCAGGCTGTAGGTAAAAACTTGTCCAATCGCCAAATGTACCAGTGAAAGCCAGAGCGGCATTGTTAATCACAAAGACGCCAGACGATGTTTCTGTACGGGCCGTGAAATCCGGGAAGCGGGATAGGATTGGAAATAGGCCTGCTTCGCTGGTGGTTTGCCACATAAGGCCTGCTTTCATAGCCCCGCCGAGTGTAAGTGAATTGGGCGCGAGCGTGCCATTGGCTTTGTTGACCAGAAGAGACAAGGTCTTGCCTGTTGTGTTTTCTTGCCAATCGAGCATTTTTCTGGTGTGGGCGACACGGGTGTTGACGATGCCGCCACCAAGGTTAAAGCCTCTATTATGTGTATAGTCATTTTGCCCGCCTTGATAACCATATGGGTTGGATGGATAGCCCGCATATTGATAATTACCAGTGGGTATGCGCCTATTTTGTAACTGGATAGGGCTTGGGCCGTAATTTGGGGCGTAGGATAAGCGCCCTGAATTTGCCTGGACATAGGATGAGGACATTTGATTTTGTCGATACTGCGGGTGAATCATATAGGTATTGCGGACAACTTGGCCTAAATATTGCGGTTGTGGTCTGACTTGGTTTTGGAAATAAGCATGTTGTGCAATATGCGACCCGCGAAGACCTAACCCATTTGAGGCAAAAATAGGTGTGGAAATTGCAAGTATAGCCGCGCCAAGCAATAGAGAGAGCTTAGCCGTTCTGGAATTTATTTTAGCCATAAGAGCATCCATATTTATAGTTAATTATGGAACTTTATTAGAGCGTAAATCTTTCTAAGACTTTAATATTTTCAATATGCTATACTACCCAGTCACTGGATTGCAGCTTTTGGTTTGTCATCAACGGCGAGTTCATGTTCACGGACTTTGCGGTAGAGGGTTGAACGGCCAATACCGAGGCGACGTGCCACTTCTGACATATGACCGCTATAGGTATCGATTGCAAATTGGATAAGGTCGCCTTCAATATCTTCAAGTGTGCGTAAATGGCCTTGGCGATCCAGAATTTTTATATCAAATTCAGTACTGTCTTCTTTTAACTCTTCGTCGTTCGTACTACACATACCCGCAGTTTCTTGTGGGGCCATGTTTGGCATTAGCCCAGAAATTTGCGGAAAATCTTGCGGGTGTAGCATATGGCCATCCGATAAAATGACAGCCCGAAAGATTGTGTTTTCCAGTTGCCTAACATTACCAGGCCAATCAAATGTTTTTAACATTTCGAGTGTTTCGTGGCTGACCCCGCGCACATTCATGCGTTCTTGAGCGTTAAAGCGCTTGATGAAGTGTTTCGTTAGAGCGGCAATGTCTTCAATACGTTCTCGTAATGCAGGCAGTTCGATAGGAAACACATTGAGGCGGTAGTATAAATCTTCACGGAAGCTTCCGTCCTTTACGGCTTTGGATAAATCCCGATTTGTGGCAGAAATAATCCGCACATCGACCTTTGTTGGGCGTTTGGAACCAATGGGATCTACTTCACCTTCTTGTAATGCCCGTAAGAGCTTGACCTGCATAGCAAGCGGCAACTCGCCGATTTCGTCTAGGAAGAGCGTGCCCAAATTGGCTTCTTGAAACTTACCGAGATGTTTGGTGTTTGCGCCAGTGAAGCTACCTTTTTCGTGGCCAAATAATATGCTTTCCACTAGGTTTTCAGGAATAGCCCCGCAATTTACTGTGACAAATGGTTTTCCAGCTCTCTCTGATGTCCCTTGGATAGCGCGAGCAACCACTTCCTTGCCAACCCCGCTTTCTCCTGTGATCAATATAGGAATGTTAGCCCGAGCGCCGCGCTCTCCCATGGCAACGACACTGCGCATGGACGGGGCATTGCCGATCAAATCATCAAATGTCAATCCGCCGTTGCCCGTTTTTTTGAGGCGGGTCACTTCGCTCAC